>DASQQH010000198.1:0-3515 GCA_035643555.1 Acidimicrobiales bacterium
CTCATCGTCGCGGCGGGCCTCGAACGCCCACCGGGCCATGGCCCTGGTGACACGGCGGTCCCGCCCTCGGACCGCGGCAACGTCGAGGTCGTCCACCTGGAGGGCCACCAACTCCTGGGCGAGCTCCTTGGTGAGGTACGCACGCGTCCCGGGAGACTCGATGTCGAGGAAGGCGAGTCGCACCGACAACGTGGCCCGGACGGCGAGGCGGCGGTGCCGCCAGTCGGCTGCCACCGTGCCAGGTGCCATGAACCCGGGTCCTCGCCAGTCGTCCTGGATGGCTGCCTGGACGGCCGGGGAGGGGCGAAACCGTGCCAGGGTCTCCGCGAAGCACCCCTCGAGGTCGGTGGCGAAGTAGGTGGTGCCCACCTCGGGCAGGTCGAAGCGGTTTCCCGCACCGGGGAGGTGGGCATCGGCGGGGTCGAGGCGGCTCGAGCGGAAGGGATCCTCGGCCCGGCCGATGTGCCACAGGCCTCGCGGGGGTGCCCAGGCGAGGGTTGGGCCAGGCTCAGCCACCGGACACGAAGGCCCTGGCGGCGGCCATGACCTCTCGCAGGCGGTCCTCGGCCAGGGCCTCGGCGGGGGAGAGGTCGTCGAGCTGTGGGTTCATGCCGATGAACCATGCCCGGGCCACATGGGGTGACTCGACGGACTGGACCAGGTGGAACACCTGGAACGCCGCCCGCAGGCGCCGTTCGGGGTCCGGCCGGGGCGTGCGGTCACCTGCGGCCCAGTGGGCCACGGCGCTCGGGTCCTTGGTTCCGGCGATCAGGGCCGTGAGCCGGGGACCGAGCATCTCCCGCAGGAACCCGGCGACATCCGCGATGCCCAGCTGGACCGAGCGGGCGTGGGCCTCCTCGAACATACGGGTCCCTTGTGCCATAAAACGGGACCTCCTTGTCAGCGATAAGACCAAACTCTGTCAAGCTGAGTCTATGGCCTTTGTCACTGCTTTTCAACACCTGGCCTCTCGACCGAGTGGGGACGGCAACGGCTCGGGGGGGATGCGACCAGGTGGGCGAGCCCTGGACGCTGCCGGGGGTGTGCAGGGGCTTTCCCGCACGGAGGCCACCGACGCCCCCGACCGGGTCGGTCGAGGGGGGCGCTCGGGGCGTCGTCGGAGACGACAACCCCGATGGACCGCCTGCCCCCGTACTAGCGATATATCGTGATAGACTCGTGATCGTGTCGCAACGAGGGTCGACACGACAGGACAGAGGGAGTGGCCATGACTGAGTTCTCCGATCGTGGGGGAGCAGGTTGCGGGGGGCAGGGCCCGTGGGGAGGACGGGGCCCCTTTGGGATGTCCAGGGGTGTCGGGGAGCCGGCCGGAGCCGGGTTCGAGGCAGGGGGGTTCCCCCCCGGCTTCGGGCACGGGCACTGGCACGGGGGTCCCCCGCCGTGGCGGGGCGGTCGTCGGGCCCGCCGGGGTGACATCCGCTGGGCGCTGCTCGTTGGGCTGCTCGACGGCCCCGCGCACGGCTACGAGCTCATCGGCCGCCTCGAGTCCCGGACCGGCGGCCTCTGGCGTCCGAGCGCCGGGTCGGTGTACCCGACGCTGCAGCTCCTCGAGGAGGAGGGGCTGATCACGGGCCGGGACGAGGAGGGCAAGCGCGTCTACGAGCTCACCGAGGAGGGCAGGACCGCGGCCAGGGAGGCGTCCGAGCGGATCGGACGGGGCCCCTGGGCGAGGGAGGGCTCCGAGCACCAGCTCGGCCTGCGCCAGGCGGGGAAGACCCTGATGCTGGCCGTCCGGCAGGTGGCCGCCGCGGGGAACGACGACCAGGTCACCGCCGCCACCACCGTGCTCACCGAGGCGCGCCAGCGCGTCTATCGGATCCTGGCCGGCGACCCGCCGACCGAGGGTGGCACCCCGCCGGGCGGACCCGACGACTGACGCCCTCTGCGGCGTGCCCGGGCGCCCGACGCCCCGCCACCGTGCCGGCCTGCCGAGATGGTGACGCCGGCGACGCCGAGGGTCGGGAGCCGGGTGGACAGGGTCGCTGGCTCGACGGGGCGCCACCTGACCGGGCGGGAGGCTCCGCCTTCGGACCGTGCACGGAAGGGCGATCGCCCGGTGGCAGCCATGGGGGATCCCGCCCCTGGAGGCCCCCCGTCTTGGTCCCCGCCCGGCGCGCCGCTCGGGAGGAACCGTCCACTGGTGGGCGACGACCGCCGTCGCCTCCTCGAGGGGTGACCGGGTCCCGCCGGTGGCCACAGAGAGCATGCGGGACACTCGCGGCCGCGAACCAGGGTGGGGCCAGAGCGGGCGATCGTCCCAGCCGGGGTCATCGGTTCCAGAGCGGGCACTGCCAAGCCCGCGCCCGCCAGTTCGCGCCGGGAGCGGGCTTGGCGGGAGATCCCCCGGAGGGGATCAGGCGAGGGTGAAGCGGTCGATCGCGTCCCAGTCGAGGTCGAGGCCGAGGCCGGGGCCGGTTGGCAGCGTCACCACGCCGTCGACGGCCCGGGGGAAGGGCTCGGCGAAGATGTGCTTGAGGGGGATGTCGATGAACATGTACTCCACGGCGGCCAGCGCCGGGGCGGCCGCCCCGACGTGCAGGGCCACCAGGTGGGAGATGCCGCCCGAGAAGCCCGTGTGGGGGGCGAAGTCGAGGTTGGCGTGGAAGGCGAGCTCGGACAGCTGCCGGGCGGGGGTGACGCCGCCGCAGCGGCCCAGGTCGGGCTGGAGCACGTCCACCAGCCGGCGGTTGACCACCTCCGTGAAGTCGAACATGCCGAAGTCCGTCTCGCCGCGGGCCAGGGGGATGCTGGTCATCTCGTGGATCCGGGCGTACCCGGCGAGGTCGTCGGGGGGAACCGGCTCCTCGAGCCAGCCGATGTCGATGTCCTCGAACTCCCTCGCCACCCGGATGGCGGTGGCCGCGTCATAGGCGCTGTTGGCGTCGGTGAACAGCTCGATCGAGGGTCCCACGGTGTCCCGGATGGCCCGGAGAGCGTCGATGTCCCGGCGGCGGTCCTCCCTGCCCCGGCCCCGGCCGATCTTGACCTTGACCATGGTGAAGCCCGCGTCCACCTGCTCCTTGGCCTGCTGGCACATCACCTCGGGGTCATCGATGTAGACCGAGGAGGCGTAGACGGGGACCTCGGTCCGCCCGGCGCCGTAGAGGAGCTGGGAGATGGGACGGCCCTCGAGCTTGCCCACCAGGTCCCAGAGCGCCACGTCCACGCCGCTGATGGCCTCCATGACCAGGCCCCGGGCGTGGCCGAAGCGCCGCAGGGCCTGCACCATCTGGGTCCACAGCCCGCCGATGTTGCGGGGGTCCTGGCCCACCACCACGGGTGCCAGCAGGGACTCGACCACGGCCTTGGCCATCTGGGGGGCGGCACGGGCGATGGCCTCCCCGTAGCCGACGACCCCCTCGTCGGTGTGCACCTCGACCAGGACGCAGCTGTAGGCGTCCCAGAACCCGCCGGCGAAGGTCACCGGTCGGGCCGGCCGCGCCTGGAGGGCCCGGGCTGTCACCGCTGCTATGCGCATCGTCGTTCACCATCCG
>DASQQH010000199.1:0-2566 GCA_035643555.1 Acidimicrobiales bacterium
GGAAGTCGTTGACGAACCGCCGTGCGGTGACCAGCGCCACGGACCCCGAGACTACCGCCGGCGCCACAGCGCCTCCTGCGCCGGGGGCGCCACCCGCCGTGCCCGCCAGGGGAAACAGCACCCCCCGAACCCCGCATTCGCGCCCCTGCACCGGGCGTCACTCGGAGTGCTGTCCTACACTGGGGCTTCCGGGGCGCCAGAGGGGGTGGAGTATGGCAACTGGACCCCAGTCGGAGGGGGCCGGCCGGCCCGAAGGGGCCGACCGGGAGGGACAGTCCACGTCAGTGGCCGCGTGGCTGTGGGCCCTGCCCGCCATGGCCGTGGCCGCCCTGATCGTCGGCTCGATCGGCCTGGCCTTCTCCCCCACGACCGGCGCCGGGGCGCCGGCCGGCTCCTCCCCCCTCGCCGTGGCCTTCAGCACGGTGATCTTCTTCGGCGTCCTCGAACTGCTGGTGGGCGTGCTCCTGCTGGCCGCCTTCGCCGGCAGGGGGCCCGGACCGGGGGACGATGGCGGCGGTGGCCCGCCCCCGCCCGACGATCCCGACACCCCTCCCTGGTGGCCGTCCTTCGAGGCGGACTTCCGCCGCTACCTGCAGGACCAGAACCGACCGGTCCGCTAGCGCCCCGACGCCCCGCCCTGGACCGGGCGCCCGGGCTCCCTGGGGGAGGTGCGGGGGGGTTCGGGCCCCCGGGCGTGGGCCTCGCCCCGGGTCAGCCCGGGGCCGTCCCGCCCACCGCCAGCGGCGGGGTCCCGGTGTCCCCCGCCGGGCCCGCCAGGTCCACGCACCGGTGGTCGGCCACCCGGGCCAGGGCCACCAGGAGCTTGCGCTCCCGCAGGCGGAAGGGCCGGCCCTGGCGGCCCACCACCAGGCCGAGGCCACCGCGGTCCAGCAGGGCCCACCCGATGTCGGGGGGGCGCGCCTCGTCCCCGGGGACCGGAAGCGGGCCCGAGGACCGTGTCCCCTCCAGGAACGCCGCCAGCCAGGGGGCCGAGGGCGCATCGCCCACCTGGCCCCGGCAGGTGCCGGCGGCCAGGTCCACCACCGCCGCCCAGTCCGCCGAGAGCTCTCGCCCCGCACACAGCAGCAGCATCTCCACCAGGCTGCCCACCCCCGGCTGCTCCAGCAGCGAGGTGGCGGCCTCCAGGGCGTCGAGCCGGGGGTCCCCGGTCGGGGTCGGGATCTCGTGGACGTCCTCCACATCCACGCCGTCGAGCTCGTGGACCTTGGCCAGCAACAGCTGGACCAGCTCCTGGTCGGGGAGGGTGATGGTGAGCTCGTCGATGGCGCGGCCGCCGCCGCGCTCCAGGATGTCGATGGCCACCACGTCGCCGCCGACGGCCCCGATCCTGCTGGCCACCAGGCCGAGGGCCCCAGGGCGGTCGGGGAGCCACACGCGGGCGCTGTAGGTCGTCACCCGACCATGCTGGCGCACCGGGATGAACGGCGTGTGTCGCGTCTGGGACGGACCGTTGAACCGGTGGGCTCAGCCCCGCAGCTCGGCACCGTGGGCCGAGGCCACGGCCGCCACGCAGCGGGCCCGCACGCTCCCCAGCTCCTCGTCGGTGAGGGTGTGGTCCAGGGCGGCAAGGCGCAGCCGGTAGGCCAGGCTGCGGCGCCCGGGCCCCAGCTGGGGACCCCGGTACACGTCGAAGAGCCACACCGCCTCGAGGAGCTCCCCGGCGGCCGCCTCCAGGGTGGCCTGGACCCGGCCGGCGGGAACGCCGTCCTCGACCACGAAGGCCAGGTCGAAGGTCCCCGCCGGGAACCGGCTCACCGGGGCCGCCGCCTCGGGGCGACGGGGGGCCCCGAGCAGCCCTCCCAGGTCCAGCTCCACCCACCCCACCCGCCGGCCAGGGAGGCCGAAGGCCGCTGCCACCGCGGGGTCGACCTCCCCCACCACCCCCAGATCGGCCTCCCCCGCCACCACCCGGGCGCTGCGCGTCGGATGCAGCCCGGGGGGTGCGGCGGCCAGGAGCTCCACCCGGGCCAGGCGCAGGGTGTCGGCCAGCGCCCGCCAGGCCACCACCGCCCGGCGGGCGTCGTCGCCCTCCCGGCCGAGCGCCAGGGCCACCCGCTCCCGCTCGTCGGCCAGGGCCTGGCCCGGGCCGGGCGGGGCGAAGACGTTGCCCACCTCGAACAGCGCCACGTCCTCCTCGCCCCGGGCGGCGTTCGCCGCCAGCGCCTTGAGCAGGCCGGGGAGCAGGGTGGCCCGCAGCACGGACTCCTCCCGGGCCAGGGGGTTCTCGATCTCGATGGCCGGCCCGGCGAGGCCCACCGCCTGGTGGTCCTCGGGGGAGACCATCGAGGACGTCCAGGCCTCCGAGACACCCAGGCCCACGAGGGCGGCCCGTACCGCCCGGCGGCCCCGCTGGTGGGGACTGAGGCCCCCCACCCGGGGAGAGGTGGGCCGGGTCCGGGGGATCGACCCGTAGCCGTGGTGGCGGGCCACCTCCTCGATCACGTCGATCTCCCGGTGGGTGTCGGGGCGCCAGGAGGGGACCACCACCTCCGCCATCCCGCTCCCCGTCGGGGCCACCTCGAATCCGAGGGGCGTCAGGTAGGCC
>DASQQH010000200.1:0-9762 GCA_035643555.1 Acidimicrobiales bacterium
GGTCCGGGGGGTGGCCGGCACCTCGGCGGCGTTGCCCTTCGCCGTGTCCTTCGTGGTCCCCGGCCTGGCCGCGGTGGCGGTCCTGGTCGTCTACCTGCTGGCCCGGGACCTCGGGGTGGGCCAGGCGCCGGCCGCGGGGACCGCCGTGCTGCTCGGGTTCGCCTCCATCCAGTGGCCGGCCGCTCAGGACGGCGGCACGGTGGTGGCCGCTGAGGCGTTCCTGCTCCTCGGGCTGTGGTGCTTGCACCGGGGCCCGACGGCGAGCGACCGTGGGGCGTGGTGGCTGATCGGTTCAGGTGCTGCCTTGGGGTTCTCGGTTATGGTGCTCGCCCAGATGGTCCTGGTCCTCCCCCTCGCCCTGGTCTACCTGGTGGCGACCGCCTGGCCCCGGGGCGCCCGGCGTGTGGGTCCCGGGCGCTCCCTCGTGGGGGTCCTCCGCCCCGTGGGGCTGTGGTGCCTGCCCCTCGCCGCGTCGGGCGCCGCCGTTGCCTGGTTCAACTGGGCCCGCTTCGGCAGCCCGCTCAGCGAGGCCCCGGGCGGGGCGCCGGTCGGGCTGGCCACCTCGCCGGTGCTCCATGGGCTCCACGGCCTCCTGGCCAGCCCCGGGAGGTCGGTGGTGCTCTTCGCCCCGGTGGTGCTGATCGGCCTGGCCGGGCTCGGGGGCCTCTTCCGTGCCCGCCCGGTCCTGGCGGGGGTGCTGGTCGGCACGGCCCTCGGGGAGCTCTTGCTCAACGCGGCGGCGGCAGGATGGCCGGGCGGGGTCAGCTGGGGGCCCCAGGTCCTGGTCCCGACGGTCGCCCTGGCGGTCCTCCCGGCCTGCTTCGTCCTGGCCCGGTGGCCGGTGCTGCGGGGGGCCTGGCGAGGTGCGATCCTCGGCGTGTCCCTGCTGGGCCTGGCGATGTCCCTGCTCGGCGCCTCCTTCGCCAGCGGGGCCGTGGCGCGGGCCCATGGGGGTGCCTCGGCCGCCTTCTACTGGAGCGTCGGGCACTCCCAGGTGGCCGACACGGTGCGCACCGCCATCGCGGTGCTCGGTGGGGCCAGGCTTCCCCGGGGCCTGGCCGCCGGGGTGGCGCCGGCGCAGCTGTGGTGGGCTCGGCCCGGGCTGGACCAGCTTGCCACCCACGTCGCCTGGGGGGTGGCCTCGGGGCTGGCCCTGGGGGGCCTGGTGGCCGCGGGCCTGCTCGTCGTCCGGCTGTGGCCCGCCCCGGCGTGGGAGCCCGCCGTCGAGCGGGTCCACGCCCGGGTGGTGGCCACCCTTGGCGCCGGTGACCCTGTCCCCGGGGGGCCCGTCGATGCCTGAGGCCTCGGCCGGGGGCGAGGGCTCCCGGGACCCCCGGTGCCCCGGCTGTCGGGCCTCCCTGCTGCGGGTCATGCGGGCCACAAGCACGCCGGTCCCCATGGACGAGACCGGCGACTGGATCGGCCCGGTGGCCGTCCTCTACTGCGGGGCCTGCGGGCTGTCCCTCGGCGTCTTGCCCCCGACGGGGGGTCGGCCCCCGGAGGGTGACGGCGGGCGACGGGCCGAGGGGGGCGAGCCGCGGGCCGGGGACGCCGCCCTCGGTGACCACGACCAGGAGGGCGACGCCCCCGAGGACGAGCTCCGCCCCGGCCAGCGGGTGCGGGTGGTGAGCGGGCCTCTCGCCGGCCGGGACGGTGTGGTCCGGGCCGTGGAGGAGGACCAGGGGACCCTGTTGGTCCAGCTCGGCGGGTTCGGCTACGGCCGGCGCCTCCGGGTCGACCCCGACGCCGTCCGACCCCTGTAGGCGCCCCGGCCTTGCCCCCCGCCGGCCGTGCCAGCAAGGCTGGTCGGCAGGTGGAGGCGTAGGAAGGAGGACCATGGGCGTCTTGGCCGACCTGTTGGGAGCGGTGGTGGCGGGGGATGTCCAGGTGGTCGACCTGACCGCCCCACTGTCGGGGACCACGCCCGTGATCAAGCTCCCGGAGCCCTTCGTCGACACGCCCGGCTTCCGCCTGGAGGAGCTCAGCCGCTACGACGAGCGGGGCCCGGCGTGGTACTGGAACGCCTTCCAGGCCGGGGAGCACGTCGGGACCCACCTGGACGTCCCGGTGCACTGGGCGACCGGGCGGGACGGGGCGGATGTGACCCAGGTCCCCCTCGCGAACCTTGTCGCCCCGGCGGCGGTGATCGACCACCGGGAGGCCTGCGCCGAGAACCCGGACTTCCTCCTCGAGGTGGCCCACGTCCGTGCCTGGGAAGACGCCCACGGCCCCCTGCCGGCGGGGGGCTGGTTGCTGTACCGCACCGGGTGGGACGCCCGGGCACACGACCAGGACGCCTTCCTCAACGCCGACGACAAGGGCCCCCACACCCCGGGCGTCAGCGCCGCCTGCGCCCGGTGGCTGGCCGAGGAGACGCCCATCGTGGGGCTCGGGGTGGAGACGGTCGGCATCGACGCCGGCGCCGCCCACGCCTTCGATCCCCCCTTCCCCTGCCACGCGTTCCTGCTGGGGGCCGGCAAGTACGGCCTCACCCAGCTGGCCAACCTCGCCCACCTTCCCCCCACCGGCGCCGTCCTCGTCGCCGCGCCCCTCCCCATCGAGGGCGGGTCGGGCAGCCCGACCCGGGTGCTGGCCCTGGTGGAGCCCTAGATGCAGGTCGCCGAGGCCCTGGGTGGGGGCCTGGCGGCCCTCGGGGTGCGTCACCTCTTCGGGGTCGTGGGCAGCGGCAACTTCGCCGTCGCCCAGGCGGCCGCCACGGCGGGGGTGGCCTTCGTGGCGGCCAGACAGGAGACGGCGGCGGTGGCCATGGCCGACGGCTACGCCCGCGTGTCGGGGGAGATCGGGGTGGTGACCCTCCACCAGGGACCGGGGCTTACCAACGCGGCCACCGGGGTGGCCGAGGCCGCCAAGGCCCGCACCCCGGTGGTGGTGCTGGCGGCGGACACCGCCGCTGGGGACCGCCGATCGAACTTCCGGATCGACGCCCCGGGCCTGGCGTCCTCGGTGGGCGCGGTGGTGGAGCGCCTGGCGACCCCGGAAAGCGCCACCGGGGACCTGGCCCGGGCCCTCCGGCGGGCCCGGGTGGAACGGCGCGCCGTCGTCCTGCTGGCCCCCGTTGACGTCCTTGGCGCCGCCTGCGCCGGAGCGCTCCCCGAGGAGGCGGCCCCGGGGTTTGCGAGCGATCTGGCTCCCCGACCGGCGCCCCGGGCGGTGTGCCAGCTGGCGGACCTGGTGGGCGAGGCCGCCCGTCCGGTGGTCCTGGCCGGCCGGGGTGGGGTGCTGTCGGCCGCCCGGGGGCCCCTGGAGCGCCTGGCCAGCGCCATGGGGGCGCCGGTCGCCACCTCGGCGGTGGCCAACGGCCTCTTCGCCGGGAGCCCCCGGGCGCTGGGTATCTCGGGCGGGTTCGCCTCCCCGGCGGCGGCGCGCACCCTGGCCCGCGCGGATCTCGTTCTGGCGTTCGGGGCGTCGCTCAACGCCTGGACCACCCGTCACGGTGCCCTGGTCGCCCCCGGGGCCCGGGTGGCCCAGGTCGACGTGGACGCTGACGCTCTCGGTGTCCACCTGCCGATCGATCTCGGCGTGGTGGGCGACGCGGCCGAGACCGCCACCGTCCTGGCGGAGGAGCTGGCAAGGCGGGGCCATCGAGGGGGTGGCGACGGTGCGACGCCGTCACCGACCGGCTGGGCGGCGGCCGCCCGTCCCTGGCGCGAGGAGGCCTACCAGGAGGCCTCGACCGCCGATCGGGTGGACCCCCGCACCCTCTCCATCGGCCTGGACAGGCTGCTGCCGCCCGACCGGACGGTGGCGGTCGATTCTGGCCACTTCATGGGGTGGCCGGCCATGTACCTGGGGGTTCCGGACCCCGCCGCCTTCGTGTTCACCCAGGCCTTCCAGTCGGTGGGGTTGGGGCTGGCCAGTGGCATCGGGGCGGCGGTGGCCCGACCGGAGCGGCTGACGGTGGCCTGCGTGGGCGACGGCGGGGCGCTCATGGCCCTGGGGGAGCTGGAGACGGTGGCCCGGCTGGGCGGCGCCATGGTGGTCGTTATCTACAACGACGCCGCCTACGGCGCCGAGGTGCACCACTTCGGTCCCCTGGGCTACCCGGTGGACCTGGCGCGGTTCCCAGACACCGACTTCGCCGCCCAGGCCCGGGCCCTGGGAGCCGAGGGCGTCACCGTCCGCCAGCCCGGTGATCTGGACGCCCTCCAGTCCTGGCTGGCCCGGCGGGAGCGGCCGCTGGTGATCGACGCCAAGGTCAACCCCGCGGTGGTGGCCGAGTGGCTGGAGGAGGCCTTCCGGGTCCATTGAGGCCCGGGGCGGCCCAGCCGGTCTCGTGACGGATCGGGTTCGCCCACCGTGCCCCCTGGGTGTTCTCGCACCCTTCTCCTCCGTGCTGCCGTTCGCCGCCCCTGCCCCGCCGACGGCCGGGGCGAGGAACCGGCCGGCCGTGATCGACCCAGACCATGCAGCCCCCCTGGGTCGGCTCATCCGAATGGCGTGGCCGCATACCCCGCAGGTGGGAGCGGCGGCGTCGTCCCGACGCCCACCAGGACGCCGACGCGCCGTCCCCGTCTCCTCGACAGCTCGTTGCCGTGGTCGCCGCGAGGGGTGCGAGCGTCCGGACACCCGGGCTCGAATGGCGACCCGGAACCCCGTCGTCACCGCTGCGTCGTGCCAGCTCGGGCGAGCTGGCCTGGTGGCGCCGAGGGCACGGCGCACCCGTCGCGGCGAGAGGGAGTCCGCTCGACCCGGTGGGGGAGGCACGCCAAGGGCGGCCCGTCTGGCTCCCCGGCTCGGCATGTCCCCCGGCGTAGGGTGGGGCCGTGGGCCACATGCCCGTCCGGGCGAAGACGGCGATCACCAGCGGGCCCTACCGGGCGTTCGTGGGCAGGGTGGTGGCCCCCTGGGTCCTCGGGGATGAACGGCCGGCGGGGGAGGGGCTCGAGATCGGCGCGGGGGGCGGTGCGCTGTCGGCCGGGATCCTCCGCAGGTGCCCGACCCTCACCATGGTCGTCACCGACGCCGACCCGGCCATGGTGGACGCCGCCGGCCGGGCCCTGGTCCGCGTTGCCGGTCGTGCCCGGGTCGAGCGGGCCGACGCCGAGGCACTGCCCTTCGCCGACGCCCGCTTCGACCTGGTGGTGTCCGCCGCCATGCTCCACCACACGAGCGACCGGGACCGGGCCCTGTCCGAGGTCCGGCGGGTGCTGCGCCCGGGGGGCCGGGTCCTCGGCTATGACATGGTCGACCACGGCCTGTTCCGGCTGACCCACATCCACCGCCGGGGTCCCGGCCATGGCAGGACCCTGTTCGCCCCGGGGGAGGTGGGCGTCGCTCTCGCCCGGGAGGGGTTCACCGACGTGGCGACGACGCCGGGCCCGGGCAGCCTGGTCGAACGGTTCGCCGCCACCAGGCCGGCGGCGTAGCAACGACCCGGGTGGCGTCCCCCGGTCCTCGGCCGGGCTCGCCAGGGCTGGCGCGGCCTCACCCTGCCCCACCGGCCAGCCGCCACCTCCGACACCGACGCCGCCCACCCGCCTCAATGGTGCCCCGAGCGTCCCGACCACCGGCGTCGTGGCAGATGAGGCTCACCACCCGGCCGCGGGCGGAGGGTGACGCCATCGCCCACCTCGAGGGCCCTGGGCGCAGCGCTTTTTGCAGCGCCCAGCATCCGAGCCGTCGGCGGTGACCCTGGTCGGCGCTGGCACGGGACCATCGGCCCCCGGGTCCTCGCCAGCCGGACGCCGCCGTCGCCCGTGCCGGAAGACGCGCCGGCCTGGCCGGGGCGTCCCCAGTGTGGTGGGGGGTCAGCGGCCCGGGAGGGGCCGCCGCGCCGCACACGGCGTGCCCGCTCCGACCGCGATCGCTCGAGCGCCTACGGCTCGGCTGGGTGCTCGCCGGAGAACACCTGGGCGGCGGCGCGAAGCTCCTTGGTGGCCGGGCCGTGCGCCGGGAGTAGCGCCATGGCCCGGAGCGCCGCCTCTTGGGCCGCTGGCGGGGCGTGGTCGAGGCCGAGACGCCACAGCAGGCGCTCGCGGGTGGGGACCATCTTCTCGGCGTGCTCCAGGTCCCAGGTCAAGCCGTCGCTGTCGTCCATGGTGGTCACCCGATGTGCTCGGGTGATCATGGTACTCGAGTCGTCGATCCCCAGCCGGAGACGGGTTCCCCCGGGCGGGGCGGGCAACCCGTCGCCTCGGGACCGGCTGCACCGGGCCTGGGCGGCGCCGGTTTTCGACACGTGGTGCCCGTCGTCGCCGATGGCTCCGGCCAGGGCGCCGGTCCCCTGGCTCCCGCGCCGGCCTCGGCACCCAGTGCCCCCGGCAGTTGGATCCCCCGGGCAGGGGTGGCACGACCGCCGTGGTCGCGCCCTGTCGCCACACGGGACGACCGGCCCGGGTCCGGTCACCGGCGGACACCCCAGCACCTGGCTGGCGTGTGCACAACGGCGCGGGCGGCAGGGGCCCCCAGCGGCTCGGGTGCGGTCTGCACGGGGAACGGGGCGGCCGGGGCCGTGCGGTCTCCCGGTTGTCGCCGGCCGGGGCGGCGTCGCTGCCGGCGCCCTCCCCGTAGTACGGTCAGGCCATGGCCGCCAGACTCCACCACCGCGAGGCTGGCCGGAGCGACGGGCCGGTCGTCGTCCTCGGCACGTCGCTCGGGACCACCACCGCCATGTGGGAGCCCCAGCTCGACGAGCTGGGGAAGCGGTTCCGGGTGGTGGTCGTCGACCACCGGGGCCACGGCGGCTCGGAGGTGGTGCCAGGCCCCGCCGAGATCGCCGACCTCGGCGGCGACGTGGTCGCCCTCCTCGACGGGCTGGGCATCGAGGCCTGCTCGTGGGCGGGCGTGTCCCTCGGTGGCATGGTGGGGATGTGGCTGGCCGCGCACCACCCTGCGCGGATCGAGGCCACGGCCCTCGTCTGCACCGCCGCCCACCTTCCGCCGCCGCAGGCGTGGCACGACCGTGCGGCCACGGTCCGCGCCGAGGGGATGGCAGGGGTCGCCGACCCCGTGGTGGCCCGATGGTTCACGCCGGGGTTCGCCGAGCGGGAGCCCGCCGTGGTGGACGCCCACCGCGCGATGCTGCTCGGCACCTCCGCTGAGGGCTACGCTGCCTGCTGCGAGGCGATCGCCACCCTGGATCTGCGGGACGCCTTGCCGGCCATCACGGCGCCGACCCTCGTCATCTCCGCCGCCCAGGACCAGGCGACGCCGCCGCCCTTCGGGGAGGCCATCGCCGGCGCCGTCCCCGGGGCCCGTCTCGAGGTGATCCCCGACGCCGCCCACCTGGCAAACGTCGAGCAGCCGGCGGTGGTCACCAAACTCCTGGCCGACCACCTGGGGGGCGGGTGAGATGCGGTATCTGGTCCACATGGTGGTCCGCCTGCCGGAGACCATGGATCCGGCCACCGCCGCCGAGTTGCGTGCCAAGGAGAAGGCCCGTGCCCTCGAGATCCAGCGGTCTGGGGTCTGGCCCCATCTGTGGCGGGTGGTGGGGCAGGTCGCCAACTACAGCGTGTTCGACGTGAGCTCCCATGAGGAGCTCCACGGGCTGCTGACGAGCCTTCCCCTGTTCCCGTACATGGAGGTCGAGGTGGTGCCCCTGGCCACCCATCCCTCGGCTCTCGAAGCCCAACCCGACGGGTAGGGATCGGCGGACGAGGGCCGTCGGCACCCGCCCCCCGGGTCCGCCGCGGTCAACCATGGCAACGCCCCCGGGGGTGGGCAGGGGTGTTGACGGCGAAGGTGGGCCGCTGCCCCGACGCCCACCGTGTCACCTCCCGGGCGAAGAGCCGCCCGGCGGTGTGAAAGGTGTTGTCGGTGACGCCGGCGACGTGGGGGGTGATGACGGCACGGGGATGGGCCAGCAGGGGATGGCCGAGGTCGGGCGGCTCGGTGGCCACCACGTCGAGGCCAACGCCGGCCAGACGCCCGTCCTCCAGGGCGTCCAGGACCGCGCCCTCATCGACCAGTCCTCCCCTGGCCACGTTGACCAGGATGGCGCCGGGCGTCAGCCCGTCCAGCACGGCGCGGTCGACCAGGGGAGGCATGCCGGCCTCGTACAGGGCGCAGCAGATCAGGGCGTCGGCGTCGGGCAGGAGGCCGGGAAGGTCCTGGTGGCCCACCACCCGGTCGACCCCCTCGGGGCCGCCTCGCTCGGGGTGCGCCCTGACACCGATGATCCGGCACCCGAACCCGACGAGGCGTTGGGCCACCGCCGTCCCCACCGAGCCCAGACCCAGGATCACGACCTGGCGGTCGACGAGGCTCCGCCCGGCCGGGGACCCCCAGGACCCAGACCGCAGCGCCGCTCGGGACTGGTCCAGCTGGCGCAGCACGGCGAGCAGGAGCAGCACCGCCTGTTCCCCGACGCTGGCCGCGTTCCCGGTCCGGTCGGCGGGGAGACGGGCGACCCACACCCCGGCCTCGGTCGCCGCCGGCACGTCGATGGCGTCCAGGCCCACCCCGAGCTGCTGGATCAGCCCGAAGCTGCCCCGGCCGATGAGATCCGCGTCCACCCGGGCTCCCACGGGGCACACCACATCGACGCCGTCGAGGTTGTCGGGGAGGTCGGCCGGGTGGCACGAGGTGAGTTCCCAGTCGGGCAGGAGGGGTTGGTAGGCGGACCATGACAGGCCGGAGGCGAAATACGGCCGGGTGAACAGCACCCGGAGGGACCCGTCGCCGCCGTACCGGTTCGTCGCCGCCCGGTGCTGGTGGGTGGCCTCCGGCGAGCCCGCTCGTGGTGTGGTGTCCAGCTCTCCGGCGGCACCCATGATCGGTGCGCCTCCTCCCTGTGTCTGGCACTGGTCCGTCGGGCCGGTGACCGCGTTTCGGGGCCAGTCGGCCGGGACCCCGAGCGATGCCGTACCGGCGCCGCCACCGACGCCCGCGGGTGTCCATCTGGGCACCGCCGTCCCCGATCCGGGGCCACGTCATCCCGTCGGGCGCGCCGTGGCCCGAGCCCGGCAGGTCGCCGATGGAAGGCCGTGGTCTTGTCGCCAACACGTTACCGTCGTCGGTCGCCCGGTCCCCCCCCGTGGCCCGCCACGACCGACCGGTGCGGGCGGCCTCCTCGATGACGGGGTCGCCGGCGGTGGCCGGAGGGCCCGATTGCGTCCCGCCCCTCCGGCCCCCCCTCGCGGGGCCGTGGGTCGACGAGGGTCGGCTCGAGGCCAGAGTGAGCCCGGGCGGGGGAGAGGGGCTGTTTCGCCCCTGGACTGCCTCGGGAGCTGGTCCGAGACCACCCTCGACTGGGCCGGATGGCAACCCCCGGCCAGTGCCACTGCGACCACCTTGCGGGAGCTGCTCGATGACCTCGACGACGTTCGCCGAGCACTCGACACCCTGCGCCCGATCGTGGTCGACGCCATCGTCGAGGGCGGTGCTTCAGAAGAGGGAGACGCCCTGGGCTGGCTGCGATCACTGCCCACTCGACACAGTGACGGGTCCGATGAGCAGGGCACGGGACCGACCCGCCTGGGTGGGGGAGGCGAGGCCGGCCGAGTCGGTCAGAACACCTGCAGGCCGAGGGCCCGGGCGGCCTCCTGGAGCCCAGGGGTGTCCCTGGTGATCGCCATCCGGCCCACCTCGGTGAGGGGAACGTCGTCGAAGACCGCCCAGCACTCCCAGTCGCCGAGGCGGGAGACGTAGCGCAGCCCGGCGTAGGTGGCCATCTCATCGTCGCGGCGGGCCTCGAACGCCCACCGGGCCATGGCCCTGGTGACACGGCGGTCCCGCCCTCGGACCGCGGCAACGTCGAGGTCGTCCACCTGGAGGGCCACCAACTCCTGGGCGAGCTCC
>DASQQH010000201.1:0-4214 GCA_035643555.1 Acidimicrobiales bacterium
GCTCTGGTCGGTGCGTCGAGTATCGTGTTTATAACGATCGGTCTTCTGCTCATTTTACAGAAAAGGCGTCATCGACCCGATGGACGTCGTTAGCCTTCTGTAAGATGTGGGTGTGGGCCTCCCCATTGCTACCGCCCGATATCTGGATCGAACAGCGCCGAGATAGCACCATCTTGATCCTGTAAGGAAGGTTGTAACCAGCCCATCAGCGAGGGCAGGGCTGTCCGGAGGGCCGGACGGGCGCCCGGAGGGCGAGCCGGCCCGGCGGAGCCGGTCGCCGGCGGTCCCTTCCGGCCCGGAGGCATCCAGAGGAGGGCAGCAGTAGGGACTCTCGCCCGATCTGTGAGGCGGAGGAGCAGGTCAGCCCGTACTGTGGACTGATGCAGATGAGGGAGTGGGCGGAGCGCCATGCCGAGAAGCTCGTGGCGCCACTGGGGCTCCGATGGTCCCACACGGTGGGCGTTGCGAACCGGGCGGACGCCGTGGGAGCGGCGTTGGGCGTGGACGAGGTGAACGTGCTGGTGGCGGCGGCCTATCTGCATGACGTGGGCTACGCCCCAGCCTTGGCCGAGGACCGGTTCCATCCCCTGGATGGCGCCCGTCACCTCCGGAACCTAGGAGAGGAGCGCTTGGCTGGGCTCGTTGCCCACCATGGCGCTGCTGATCAGGAAGCCGAGCTGCGCGGGTTCGGGTCACAGCTCCGATCCTTCCCCCGCGAGCAATCTGAGCTCGCGGCGCTCCTCGACTATTGCGACCTCACCGTGGGCCCCTCGGGTGAGAGTTTGTGTCCTGCCGATCGGCTGGCTGACGTGGTGGCCCGGTATGGCGAGGACGACTTCGTGAGTGTGGCCTTACGCGAAGCCTGGCCCCACCTGGAGGAGACTTGCCGTGTCGTAGACGAGAGGTTGGCGACGAGCGAAGACGGTCACCCTAGGTAAGGCTCTGACCGGACCTCCAACGCATGCTGGATCCGCAGACGGATGGAGGGATGGATGTCCAGGCCGTCCAGTTCTGCGGGCTCGACGAAGGCGACGGCGGTCGTCTCGGGACTCTCGGCGAGAGAGCCGCCCCGCGGCCGGGCCGAGAAGCACACGGAGAACTGCTGGCGGACCTCCCCGTCTGCGTACTCGATCACATGGCGGGGGTTGGAGTAGATGCCCACTAGCCCATCCACCTCGACGCTGATGCCGGTCTCCTCCCGTACTTCACGTTCGGCGGTCTCGGCGATGGTCTCCCCGGGCTCCATCCTCCCTCCGGGGATGGTCCACAGGTTGTTGTCCGCCCGCCGGGTGATGAGGATGCGCCCCCGGTCGTCCCTCACCACCGCCGAAGCTGCGGGGACCAGGGAGTTGGCGGGGGGAGCATCCGGGTCCTCGTAGTGCTCGATGCGGGTCATGGCGCCGGCACCGGGGTCGTGTCGGCCCACACTCGCTCGAAGTGGGCCATGAGGTTGTCGAACATGCCGTCCTCAGAGGTCCGATGGAGGTGGAGCAGCGGCGCCTTGTAGCCCTTGAGGCGGTACAGGTGGGGGGTGACGAGCAGTTCGTTGTCGCCCCGGAACACGGAGTTGTACATCGGGGTGTGGTGGTAGGCGACCTGGATCCCCTCCACCCCGAACAGCGGTGCGAAGTGGTCGAGGGTGGTGCGGATGCGATCGGGCATCGTGCCCCCGAGGCGCTCCTCGACGTCTCGGTCGGCTACTTGTTGAGAATCGGGATCAGCCAGGGCGATGCGGACCTGGCAGCCTGACTTGGCCTTGGCCAGCAGCAGGCGGTCCAGGGCGGCGTTGTCCTCGGGAAGGAACAACATGGCGTAGGCCAGGAGGTCGATGTGGGCCTTGGCCTGCTTGAGGAGTGCCCACCACACCTCTCGGGGAGCATCGGCGCGGTGCGCCCAGGCCGAGACCACCTCGCTCGTGGCGTCGGCCGCGTCGAACTCGATCGGTGCGGGAGGATCGGGCCAGATCTCGTCCTCTTCCACCCCGAGGGCCAGGGCTGCCCGGGTTTTGAGCCCCACCCGGCGTGGCACGACGCCATGCCGTCGCCATCGCCACACGGACTTGGACGTGATGCCCAGGGCCGTGGCCAGGGCGTCGTCGCTCATCCCAGCCCGCTCCATGGCCTTGGCCAGGGCTTCGTTGCGATCCGCCACCGGCTCGATTGTGCCTCACCCGCGCCTGGGGACAAAGCGGGGCGTCGGATGGACGGACGAGACGTCCGTGAGGAGTCCGGAGGTTCTCGTACACCGGTTCCGGACGAATCCGTACACCCGTTCCGGAGTTTCCGTACACCCTGGTCAGGGGCTCGGCTGATGCTGGCGTGAGGTGAGGGGGCTCGGCACCCTACTTCGAGCTGTCTCCACAACACTCGAAGAGGAGGGTGCCGATGCCCCGGCCCCACACTGCCATGCGCAAGATCAGAGAGGTACTGCGGCTCCGCCACGGCGAGGGCCTGAGCATCCGCAGGATCGGCCGGTCCCTCGGGCTGCCCCACATGACCGTGGCCGACTGCCTGGGCCGGGCGGAGCGGGCGGGGCTGTCCTGGCCCCTGCCCGAGGGCATGGCCGACGACTGCCTCGAGGCCCGCCTCTACGGGCCCGGGCGCCCGGCCGGGGCCTCCCGGCCGATGCCGGACTTCAAGGCGATCGACGTCGAGCTGCGCCGTCCACATGTCACCTTGGCCCTCCTCTGGCTCGAGTACCGGGAGGCCCACCCGGACGGCTACGCCTACAGCCAGTTCTGTGTCCTCTACCGGGCCTACAAGGCCCACCTGGACCTGCCCATGCGCCAGCGCCACAAGGCGGGTGAGGCCCTCTTCGTCGACTTCGCCGGGACGACGATCCCGATCTACGACGAGCGAACCGGGCAGGTGTCGTTTCGTGCCGAGCTCTTCGTCGCGGTCCTCGGGGCCTCGAACTACACCTACGCCGAGGCGCTCGCCTCCCAGAAGCTCCCCCATTTCATCGCCGCGCACGTGCACGCATTTTCCTATTTCGGGGGCTGTCCGGCCATCGTGGTCCCGGACAACCTGAAATCCGCTGTGAAAAGGCCTGATCGATACGAGGCCGACCCCAATGCCACCTACCAGGACATGGCCAACCATTACGGGATCGCCATCATCCCGGCCCGCCGGAGACATCCCCGTGACAAGGCAAAGGCCGAAGGTGGGGTATTGTTGGCCGAACGCTGGATCATCGCTCGGCTTCGCAACCAGAGATTCTCCTCCATCGCCCAGGCGAACGAGGCGATTGCAAAGCTCCTCATCTGGTTGAACGACCGGCCCTTCAAGAAGCTCCAAGGGTCGCGACACTCGGTCTTTGTCGAACTCGAGGCCCCCGCCCTGCGGGGCCTCCCCGAGGCGGCCTACGAACTCGCCCGGTTCCGGAAGGCCCGGGTGAACATCGACTACCACGTCGAGGTACGCGACGACCGCCACTTCTACTCGGTCCCCTACCGCCTGGTCGGGGAAGTGGTCGAGTTGCGCCTCACCGCAGGGGTGGTCGAGGTCCTCCACAACGGCCACCGGGTTGCCTCCCACCTGCGCCGGCACCGCTCCGGCCACACCACCGATCCGGCCCACATGCCCGAGTCCCACCGCCGCCATGCCGAATGGACCCCCTCTCGGATCCTGTCCTGGGCGGCCCGGTCGGGGCCAAACACCAGGGCCATCGCCGAGGAGATCCTCGCCCGTCGACCCCACCCAGAACAGGGCTACCGCAGTTGTCTTGGCATCATCCGCCTGGCCGATCGCTACGGAGCCGACCGGGTCGAGGCCGCTTGTGGGCGGGCGGCTTTCCTCCATGCCTACAGCTATCGCTCCGTGCGCTCGATCTTACAGACCGGCCTCGACAAGGTTCCCGTGGAGAAGCCCCGCCCCGTTGGCCACCCCCGCCACGACAACCTGCGAGGCGAGACCGAGTTTTCCTGAACCCAGCTCACCGCACCGAGACCTACTGCAACGGACAAGGAGACAAGAGACCATGTTGATCAACCAGACCATCGAGGCCCTGCATACCCTGAGGCTGGATGCCATGGCCGAGGCCTTGAAACGCCAGAGCGAGGGGGTCGAGTACTCCCAGTTGAGCTTCGAGGAACGCCTGTCGATGCTCATCGACACCGAGGTCGCCGCCCGGGAGAACCGCCGCCTGGCGCGCTATTTCAAACAGGCACATCTGCGCACCGACGCCATGATCGAAGACGTCGACTTCACCCATCG
>DASQQH010000202.1:0-11350 GCA_035643555.1 Acidimicrobiales bacterium
GGTGGCCGAGGCGGCGATCGAGGCCGGCGCGTCGCTGGTCAACGACATCTCGGCCTCCCTCGCCCCGGTGGCCGCCGCCGGGGGCGTGGGGTGGGTGGCCATGCACTGCCAGGGGACCCCCCAGACCATGCAGCACGACCCCCGCTACCGGGACGTGGTGGCAGAGGTCGCGGACGTCCTCCGGGACCGGCTGGCCTGGGGCCTGAGCCTCGGGGTGGCGGAGGTGTGGCTGGACCCGGGGATCGGCTTCGGGAAGACCGGGGCCCACAACCTGAGCCTGCTCCGGCATCTGGACGTCCTGGTCGACCTGGGGGCGCCGGTGCTCGTGGGGACCAGCCGCAAGAGCTTCCTGGGCCGTCTCAGCGCCTGGGGCAGTGAGGATCCCTCCCCCGTCGATGACCGCCTGGAGGCCTCGGTGGCCACGGCGGTGTGGGCGATTCGCCACGGGGCCGCCATGGTGCGGGTGCACGACGTGGCGCCGACGGTCCAGGCCGCCCGGGTCGCCGGCGGGGGCGGGCGGGCGCCGGTGACGCCCGCCGGGAGCAGCCGATGACCAGGGGCTGGGCCGCGGGCATCCCGCCCCGCTACTTCGCCTGGATCATCAGGGACCGCCTGGCGGTCTGTGAGCGACCGGGCGGCTACGCCCGCAACCACCGCCGTGTCCGGCGGCAGGAGGAGATCATCTGGCTGCGGCAGAACGGCTTCACCCGCGTGGTCTCGCTGATGGCGTCCCCGCACAACCTGCGAGCGTACGAGGAGCTCGACCTGCCCTGCGCCCATCTCCCCTTCGGGGAGGCGGCCGACCCCCGGGTGGTGCTGCCCCATCTGTACGACTGCCTGGACCGGTGGCTGGCGAGCGGGGAGCGGGTGCTCGCTCACCAAGAGGCCCTCGGGGATCGGGTGATGGGGGTTGTGGCCGGCTACCTGCTCTGGGCGGGCAAACTCCAGGCCGGCCCGCATGCCATCGCCGTGGTCGAGCAGATCCTCCGCCGCCAGATGGGCCCCCGGGGCAGGGAGCTTGTGACCCTCGTACCGGAGCTCTCCCCGGCGTCCGAGATGGTGGCCGAGGACGGTCGGGCGCCGGCCCCCCCCGGCCTCCCGGGCGCAGCGGTGTCGGGACGCGGCCCCATCCCCGAGGAGCCGGCGGCGGATGCCGGGCCCTGAGGCCGGGGACCATATCGAGCTCCGGGGGCTGCGGGTGCTGGGGACCCACGGCGCCCTCCCGGAGGAGCGGCACCGGGCCCAGCCCTTCGAGCTCGACTTGGACCTGGAGCTGGATCTGACCAGGGCCGGGCGCAGCGACCAGCTGGGCGACACCGTGGACTACGGGGCGGTGGTGCGCCAGGTGGTCGAGGTGGTGGGAGGGCAGCGCTTCACCCTGCTCGAGGCGCTGGCCCAGGCAGTGGTCGACACCGTCCTGGACCATCCTTTGGTGGCGGCCACGACGGTGGTGGTGCGGAAGGTGCGTCCCCCGGTGGCCGCCGACCTCAGCTCAGCGGGGGTGCGGCTCACCCGCCGCGGCGCCGGCTCGTCCCCGGCAGCGCCGGCCGCCGGCTAGGCGACGTGCCCCGCCGACGCGCCTTCCTCGGTCTGGGGTCGAACCTCGGGGACCGGCGAGCTCATCTGCGGGCGGCCGTCGCCGGGCTGCCGGACCTGGTGGCGGTGTCCCCGGTCTACGAGACCGACCCGGTCGGGGGACCGCCCGGGCAGGGCCCCTACCTCAACGCCGTCGCCGAGCTGGCCACCGAGGCCTCGGCGCGGGAGCTCCTGGGGGTGGCCGGTGCCCTCGAGCGGGCGGCCGGACGGGTGCGGGGGGAGCGGTTCGGACCCCGCACCCTCGACGTGGACGTGCTCCTGGTCGGCGACCTGCGGGTCGAGGAGCCGGACCTTGAGGTCCCTCATCCTCGCCTGGGTGAACGGGGCTTCGTCCTCGTGCCCCTCGCCGACCTGGCCCCTGACCTTGCCGACACCCTCGGCCGTCCGGGGTGGCGGGAGGAGGCCGCGGGGCGTGTGCGGCCGACGGGGGTGCTGGTGTGGGGACAGTGAGCCAGGAGGACCTCCCGTGCGGGTGATCGAGCGGGCCGCCGAGCTGGCGGAGACCCTGGACGCCAGCCGCGCTCGGGGCGCCACCGTGGGGTTCGTCCCCACCATGGGGGCCCTCCACCAGGGCCACCTGTCGCTGCTGGGCGCCGCGCGCCAGGAGTGTGACGTGGTGGCGATGAGCGTGTTCGTGAACCCCCTGCAGTTCGGCCCGGGGGAGGACCTCGAGCGCTATCCCCGGGACCCGGCGGGCGACCGCCGCCAGGCGGAGGACGCCGGGGTCGACGTGGCCTTCCTCCCCTCCGGGGACCAGGTCTATCCCCGGGCGCCGTTGACGTCGGTGCGGGTCTCGGAGCTGTCCGAGCCCCTCGAGGGGGCCGCCCGGCCCACCCACTTCGAGGGCGTGGCCACGGTCGTGGCGGTCCTGTTCAACCTCGTGGGTCGGTGCCGGGCCTACTTCGGGGAGAAGGACTACCAGCAGCTGCTGGTGGTGCGGCGGCTGGTCGCCGATCTCCGCTTCCCGGTGGAGGTGTCCTCTCGACCCACGGTGCGGGAGCCCGACGGCCTCGCCGTGTCCAGCCAGAACACTCGCCTGGGTCCGGCGGAGCGGGCGGCGGCCCCCGTGCTCCACCGGGCCCTGCTGGCCGGCCGCCGCCAGGTGGCGGCGGGAGAGGTGGACCGGGACCGGGTGGAGGCAGCCATGGCCGAGGTGCTCGACACCGAGCCCCTGGTGCGTCCGGACTACGTGGTCGCGGTGCGGTCGTCGGACCTGGCGTCGGTCCCCCGGCTGGCCGGCGAGGTTCGACTGCTGGTGGCCGCCCGGCTGGGGGACGTGCGCCTCATCGACAACCTGGGGGCCGAGGTGCCCTGACCGCCGGGGGGTCCCCGCCCGGCGGCCCGGGTTCGACCAGCCCCCGCCTGAGCGGGCAGGCTTGCTGGGTGCTCCTCGCCATCGACGCCGGCAACACCCAGACCGTCATCGGCCTGTTCGGGTCGGCTGCGGCACGGGGACAAGGGGACGGCGGCCTGGTCCACCACTGGCGGGTCGCCACCGACGCGGAGCGGACCGCCGACGAGCACGCCCTCATGGTGGCCGAGCTGCTCAGGTGGAGCGGGTACGACCCCTTCGGGGTTATCAGCGGTGCCGCCATCTCCTCCACGGTCCCCCGGCTCCAGGTCTTCCTGCGGGACATGGTCGAGGGCTGGTTCGGCGTGCCGGCGGTGGTGGTGGAGCCCGGCGTTCGCACCGGCATGCCCATCCTCTACGAGAACCCCCGTGACGTGGGGGCCGACCGGATCGCCAACGCCGTGGCGGCCTTCGACGGCTACCCGCCGCCGATCGTCGTGGTCGACTTCGGCACGGCGACCACCTTCGATGTGGTGTCGGGCAAGGGCGAGTACCTCGGGGGAGCCATCCTGCCCGGCATCGAGATCAGCCTCGACGCCCTCTTCGCCCGGGCCTCCATGCTCCGTCGGGTCCAGCTCGCCGCGCCCCGCCAGGTGGTGGGGCGGTCCACGGTGGAGTCCATCCAGTCCGGGACGGTCCTCGGCTACGCCTCGCTCACTGACGGCATGTGCCGGCGCATCCAGGACGAGGTAGGCCCGGCGAGCGTCGTGGCCACCGGGGGGCTGGCGGAGCTGGTGGCCCCCCAGTCGGCGACCATCCAGCACCACGACCCCTGGCTCACCCTCCACGGGCTCCGCCTGATCTGGGAGCGCAACTGCGGTGCCGGCCGGGAGCGCGGGAATGGGTGAGGGCTCCCGGCGAGTCCCCTACCGGTTCGACAAGGACACCGACGCCTCCCAGGTCCGGGCTCGCTTCGACACACTGGGCCCGGGCGAGGAGAGCGGCGAGGAGGTGGCGGTCGCGGGTCGGCTGATGCTCGTGCGCCCCCAGGGGCGGATGACCTTCGCCACGCTGGTGGACTGGACCGGGTCGATCCAGCTCTGGGCCCTGGCGGGGACCACCGGGTCCTTCGACGCCTTCGCCAAGCTCTCCCTCGGGGACTGGGTGGGCGCCAGGGGTGAGGTGGTGCGTACCCGCCGGGGCGAGCTCAGCGTGCGGGTCCGGGAGTGGGTTCTGCTGGCCGAGGCGCGGCGCGGCTTCGGGGACAAGTGGCGCGGGGTGACCGACCTCGAGACCCGGTTCCGTCAGCGCTACGTGGACCTGTGGGCCAACGAGGAGCCGCGGCGGATCCTGCTGCTGCGCTCCCGGCTGGTCTCGGCCCTCCGGCGCTGGCTCGAGGACCGGGGGTTCGTCGAGGTGGAGACCCCCGTGCTCCAGCCCATCCCCGGAGGGGCGGCCGCCCGCCCCTTCGTCACCCACCACAACGCCCTCGACACCGACCTCTACCTGCGGATCGCCATTGAGCTGCACCTGAAGCGCCTGGTCGTGGGGGGCTTCGAGCGGGTCTTCGAGGTGGGGCGGGTGTTCCGCAACGAGGGGATGGGCTACCGGTGGAACCCGGAGTTCACGATGCTGGAGCTCTACCAGGCCTACGCCGATTACACCGACATGATGGTCCTGGCCGAGGAGCTGGTGGCCCAGCTGGCCCGGGGGTGCTGTGGGACCACGGTGGTGCGCTACGGCGGTCGGGAGCTGGACCTCACCCCCCCGTGGCGCCGGGCGAGTCTGACCGAGCTGGTCGAGGAGCACACCGGGGAGGCCCTGGATGTGGACATGGCCGCGCCGGAGCTGGCGGCGGTGGCCGAGCGCCTCGGGGTCAGGGTGGAGCCGGGCTGGGGGCCGGGGAAGATCCTCCTCGAGATCTACGAGGGAACCACCGAGGCAGCTCTGTGGGGTCCGGTCCACGTGTGCGACTACCCGAAGGAGGTGTCCCCCCTCGCCCGGGACCACCGGTCCCGGCCCGGGTACGTGGAGCGGTTCGAGTCGATCGTCGCCGGCAGGGAGCTCACCAACGCCTTCTCCGAGCTGGGCGACCCCGACGAGCAGCGGCTGCGGTTCGAGGAGCAGGCCCGCCAGCGGGCCGCCGGTGACGAGGAGGCCATGGTGGTCGACCGGGACTACCTGCGGGCGATGGAGCATGGCCTGCCGCCGACCGGCGGCCTGGGGCTGGGGATCGATCGGCTGGTCATGCTCCTCACCGACGCCGCCCAGATCCGGGAGGTGATCGCCTTCCCCACCCTCCGTCCGGAGGAGCCCACGGATTGACCTCGGCGGGGCCGCCGGTGCCGTGCCGTCGCTGTCACCGGCCCGCCCATCCCGTCGGCGGGGCCCTGGTGACGGCGTCGGCCGGATGGGGCCGGCCACCACCGGGCGCCCCTGGTCGGGGTGGTCGGGGGTCTGGCCCTGGCGGGGCCTGCCGGACCAGACCGGGGGCAGGTCGTGGCGCCCGCCAGGGGCGTCGGGGAAGGTCCGGGACGGGACCGGGTCGGGCCACCGGGCACGGGAGGCGGCCGGGCCGCGACCGCCCCCGGACCGGTCAGGCCATGGGGACGGGCACGGTGTCGACCAGGCCGTAGGCCAGGGTGCGGAGGGCGTCGCTGACCGCCGAGTCGTCGAGGCACGCCGTGGCGTCCACCGCCTGGTGGGCCCACCGTCGGGCCTCCTGGGCGGCCAGGCCCACCCCCGCCGAGGACACCACCTCCCGGGCCCGGTCCAGGTCGGGACCGTCCAGTGGCCGTCCCAGGAGCAGGGCCAGTCCGGGCCCCACCTCGGGGTCGGCCAGTGCCGCCAGCACCGGGAGCGTGTACACCCCCTCCATCAGGTCCTGGCCGGCGGGCTTTCCGAGCTCGTGGTCGGAGGCCACGACGTCGAGGATGTCGTCACGGATCTGGAAGACCATCCCCAGGCATTCCCCGAAGGTGGTCACCGCCTCGACGTCCGGGCGGTCCAGACCAGCGGTCAGGCCCCCGATCCGGCAGGCGGTGGCCATGAGGGAGGCGGTCTTGCCGGCGATCGCCGCCAGGTAGGCGTCCTGGGTGCGCCCGGGGTCGAAGGCGGCCTGGACCTCCTGTACCTGGCCCTCCATCATCCGGCCCAGGGTGGCCGCCAACAGCCCCGCCACCTCGGTCCCCAGGCTGGCGGCGATGCCCGCAGCCCGGGCCAGGAGGAAGTCCCCGGCGACCACGGCCATGAGGTTCCCCCACCGGGCGTTGACGGTCTCGACGTTGCGCCGGTTGGTGGCCTGGTCCATGACGTCGTCGTGGTGGAGGGAGGCCAGGTGGACGAGCTCGACCGCAACCCCCCCCAGCAGGACGTCCTCGGTGGCCCGGTCGCCGGTCGTGGCAGCGGAGGCGAGGGTCAGGAGGGGCCGCAGGCGCTTGCCCCCACCGGCCACCAGGTGGCTGGCCACCTCGGCGAGGAGGGGGTCGTTGGCCGCGATGGATCGCCGAAGGACCCCCTCCAGGTGGACCAGATCGTCCTCCAGCCAGGGAAGGCTGAGCAGGTCGGCGACGTTCACCTAGGGGAACTTACGCCAACGGACCCCCCAACCGACAATGCCCCTGCGGGGAGGGGGGGCCGAGGATCAGGTGGGGCAGGGCCGGGAAGCGACCGGCGGGGGTGTGGTCGGTGGGCCCGGACCGGTCGTCGAGGAGGCCCGGAGACCGTTGGCGCGAGTGAAGGAGCCAGGGCACGGATAGACTGCGAGTACGCAACCGTCCGGGAGGCGGATCACTTGTTCGAACGCTTCACTGACAGGGCACGCAGGGTGCTGGTCCTCGCTCAGGAGGAGGCGCGCCTGCTGAACCACAACTTCATCGGGACCGAGCACATCCTTCTCGGCCTCATCCACGAGGGTGAGGGCGTCGCCGCCAAGGCGCTGGAGTCGCTCGGCATCTCGCTTGAGGCTGTGCGGGAGAAGGTCGAGGAGACCATCGGGCCGGCGGGTACCTCCCCGGCGGGCTCACCGCCCTTCACGCCGCGGGCCAAGAAGGTGCTGGAGCTGTCGCTGCGCGAAGCGCTCCAGCTCGGCCACAACTACATCGGCACCGAGCACATGCTCCTTGGGCTGGTCCGGGAGGGCGAGGGGGTTGCGGCCCAGGTGCTGGTGAACCTCGGGGCAGACCTCTCCCGGGTGCGCCAGCAGGTGATCCAGCTGCTCTCGGGGTACCAGGGCAAGGAGGCGACCAGTGCCGGGAGCTCCAGCCAGGAGACCCCGGCCAGCTCCCCGGTGCTGGACCAGTTCGGCCGGAACCTGACCGCTCTGGCCCGCGACCACAAGTTGGACCCGGTGGTCGGTCGGGATCGGGAGATCGAACGGGTGATGCAGGTCCTGTCCCGCCGGACCAAGAACAACCCCGTGCTGATCGGGGAGCCCGGGGTGGGCAAGACCGCCATCGTGGAGGGGCTGTCCCAGCAGATCGTGTCCAACCATGTCCCCGAGACCCTCCGGGGCAAGCAGCTCTACACCCTCGACCTGGGCGCGCTCGTGGCGGGGAGCCGCTACCGGGGTGACTTCGAGGAGCGGCTCAAGAAGGTGCTCAAGGAGATCCGCACCCGGGGCGACATCATCCTGTTCATCGACGAGCTCCACACCCTGGTGGGCGCCGGGGCGGCCGAGGGGGCCATCGACGCCGCCTCCATCCTCAAGCCCATGTTGGCCAGGGGCGAGCTCCAGACGGTCGGCGCCACCACCCTCGACGAGTACCGCAAGCACCTGGAGAAGGACGCCGCCCTGGAGCGGCGGTTCCAGCCGATCAAGGTGGACGAGCCCACCCTGGCTCACACCATCGAGATCCTGAAGGGCCTGCGCGACCGCTACGAGAGCCACCACTCGGTGACGATCACCGACCAGGCGCTGGTGGCCGCCGCCAACCTGGCCGACCGCTACATCTCGGACCGCTACCTGCCGGACAAGGCCATCGACCTCATCGACGAGGCCGGTAGCCGTCTGCGGATCCGACGGATGGAGACCCCCGCCGAGCACCGCCAGCTCGACGAGGAGATCTCCCAGACCCGCCAGGCCAAGGAGGCGGCCGTGGAGCGGTCGGCCTTCGAGGAGGCCAGCCGGCTCTCCGCTCAGGAGAAGGAGCAGCTCGAGCGCAAGGCGGCCACCGAGGCCCAGTGGCGTGCGGAGGGCCGCGACCTGTTCGACGTGGTCGACGAGGAGGTCATCGCCGAGGTTCTGGCCAACTGGACCGGCATCCCCGTCTACAAGCTCACCGAGGAGGAGACGGCCAAGCTCCTGCGGATGGAGGAGGAGCTGCACCATCGGGTCATCGGTCAGGAGGACGCCATCAAGGCGCTCTCCCGGTCGATCCGGCGCACCCGTGCCGGGCTCAAGGACCCCAAGCGCCCGAGCGGGTCGTTCATCTTCCTGGGCCCGACCGGTGTCGGCAAGACCGAGCTGGCCAAGGCCCTGGCCGAGTTCCTCTTCGGGGAGGACACCGCCCTGGTCCAGCTGGACATGAGCGAGTACATGGAGAAGCACACCGTCAGTCGGCTGGTGGGGTCCCCACCCGGCTATGTCGGCTATGAGGAGGGCGGCCAGCTCACCGAGGCCGTGCGGCGGAAGCCGTTCTCGGTCGTCCTCTTCGACGAGATCGAGAAGGCCCACCCCGACGTGTTCAACGCCCTGCTGCAGATCCTGGAGGACGGGCGCCTGACCGACTCCCAGGGCCGGGCCGTGGACTTCAAGAACACGGTGCTGATCATGACCTCCAACCTCGGCACCGCCGAGCTCCGCAAGCCCACCGTGGGCTTCGCCAAGAGCACGGCCGAGGTCACCCACAACCAGATGAAGGATCGGGTGAACGAGGCGCTGAAGGGCCACTTCCGTCCCGAGTTCCTCAACCGGGTCGACGAGGTGATCGTCTTCCACGAGCTGTCCATGGAGGAGATCACCCAGATCGTGGACCTGATGGTCCGCCGGGTCCGGGAGCAGCTGGAGAGCCAGGGTCTCGGGTTCGAGATCACCCGGGCCGCCAAGGAGCTGCTGGCCGAGAAGGGCTACGACCACACCCTCGGCGCCAGGCCGTTGCGGCGGTGCATCCAGCAGCAGGTGGAGGATCCCCTGTCCGAGCGCCTGCTGTGGAAGGAGTTCCGGGTGGGTGAGACCGTCATCGTGGACGTGGAGGACGGGGAGATCTCCTTCCGCTCCATGGAGGGCGTGGAGCCCCCGCCGGTCGAGATGGCCACGGCGAGCCCGGCCTCCGACTGACCCCAGGGCCCCTGGCGGGCCCGTTCCCGACCGTGACAACCGGGCCCGGCTCCGCCGGGCCCGGTTGCGCGTCACACCCCGTTCCTAGCCTGGGGTGATGCCCCGACCCCGCAGTGTGCATCGTTGCGTCCAGTGCGACGCCCCGCATCCCCGGTGGGCGGGGCGGTGCGGGTCCTGCGGGGCCTGGAACACCCTGGTCGAGGAGTACCAGGAGGCTCCGAGCCGCCCCGGCGCCCGGGCCCAGGGAGCGACCGCCGCACCGGTGCGCCTGGTGGAGGTGGACGGGGCCGGGTGCGCGCCACGTCCGACCGGGCTGGACGAGGTGGACCGGGTCCTGGCGGGCGGGCTCGTACCGGGGTCGGTCACCCTGGTCGGGGGCGAGCCGGGCATCGGGAAGTCGACCCTGCTCCTGCAGGCCGCCGCCGCCCTGTCCCGGGCCGGGTGCCGGGCCCTGCTCATCTCGGCCGAGGAGTCTCCCCAGCAGGTCAGGCTGCGGGCCGAGCGTCTGGGGGTCCTCGATCACGGCCTGTGGCTGGCGGCGGAGACCTCCTTGCCCGGGGTGTGCTCGGCCGTGGCGGAGGTGGCACCCGAGGTCCTCGTCCTGGATTCCATCCAGACGGTGGCCGATCCCGAGGTGGGCTCGGTGCCCGGCAGCGTGCCCCAGGTGCGAGAGTGTGCCAGCCGGCTGGTCCAGGAGGCCAAGGGCCGGGGGATGGCGGTCCTGCTGGTGGGCCATGTCACCAAGGACGGCGCCCTGGCGGGTCCGCGGGTCCTCGAGCACATGGTCGACACGGTCCTGTCCTTCGAGGGCGAGCGCCACCATGCCCTCCGCCTCCTCCGGGCCACCAAGCACCGGTTCGGCCCGACGGGGGAGCTCGGCCTGTTCGAGATGACCGGGGGCGGGCTGGTGGGGGTCCCGGACCCGAGCGGCCTGCTGCTGGGCGACCGCCGCAGCGGGGAGGCGGGGGGGGTGGTGGTGCCCGCCATGGAAGGCCACCGTCCCCTCCTGGTGGAGGTCCAGGCGTTGGTCACCCCCACCAGGGCCTCCCTTCCTCGCCGCTCGGCCCAGGGCCTGGACCAGGGTCGTTTGGTGCTCCTCCTGGCGGTGCTGGCCAAGCGGGCGGGCCTGTCGTTCTCGGGCGCCGACGTCTTCGCCTCCGTGGTCGGCGGGGTCCGGGTGAGCGAGCCCGCCGCGGACCTGGCCCTGGCCCTGGCCCTGGCCTCGGCCAGCGCCGGTGTGGCCCTCCCCGCCGACACGGTGGTCTGCGGGGAGGTCGGTCTCGGGGGGGAGGTCCGCCAGGTCGCCCACGTCCAGCGGCGGCTGGCGGAGGCGGCCCGCCTCGGGTTCACCAGGGCGCTGGTGCCCGCGTCGTCGCCGGCGGGCCCTGCGGGGCTGGAGGTGGTACGGGTCGGTCACCTGGCCGAGGCGGTGGACGCGGTGATGGGGCAGCGGCTTCGCCGATCGGATCGACACGGCCGGACCGCACCGCCGCCCCGACACCGGGGTCTGCCCCGGTCCGGCGACAGTCATCCCCGCTGAGCGGTACCATGCGGCTGTGGTGGCCCGCTCGAGCGCCGGGATGGTCGAAGCGCTCTCGTCGGTGGCTCCCGGCACCCGGCTCCGGGAGGGACTGGACCGCATCCTCCAGGCCAATCGGGGCGCCCTCATCGTGGTGGGCGATTCGCCGCCGGTGCTGGCCATCTGCTCGGGGGGGTTCCACCTGGACACGGAGTTCTCCCCCCAGCGGCTGTCGGAGCTGGCGAAGATGGACGGGGCCATCATCCTGGCCTCCGACGCCAGCCGGATCGCCTGGGCCAACGTCCATCTGGTCCCCGACGCCGGGGTCCCCACCACCGAGACCGGGACCCGGCACCGGACCGCCGAGCGCGTGGCGCGCTCCATCGACGTACCGGTCATCTCGGTGTCCGAGGACATGTCGATGATCGCCGTCTACCGCAACGGGGACAAGCACCGGCTCCAGGGCACCCCGGTGCTGGTCAACCGCGCCAACCAGGCCCTCCAGACCCTCGAGCGGTACCGGAACCGGCTGGAGGCGGTCATCGCCTCGCTGACCGCCCTGGAGGTGGAGGACCTGGTGACGCTGCAGGACGTCGTCGCGGTGCTCCAGCCGGCCGAGATCGTGCGGCGCATCTCGGAGGAGATCGAGGGCTACATGGTGGAGCTC
>DASQQH010000203.1:0-2167 GCA_035643555.1 Acidimicrobiales bacterium
GGAACCACGAGAGCTGGCGCCGGGCGAAGGACCGGGTCCGGGCGACGGTGGCCGCCAGCGCCTCCTCCAGGGGCCGGCCCTCCTCCACGTGGGCCAGCAGCTCCCGGTAGCCGAGGGCCTGGCGGGCGGTGCGGGACAGACCCCCCGCCCGGGCCGCGAGACCCCGGACCTCCTCCAGCCACCCGGCGGCCGCCTGGGCCTCGACCCGTCGGGCGATGCGCGCCGCCAGGGCCTCCCGGGTCGGCCACAGCCCGATCAGGCGGACCGGCGAGGGCGGGTAGGCGGTCAGGCCCGGACCGTAGGAGGAGAAGGGGCGGCCGCTGCCCAGGGTCACCTCCAGGGCCCGGACCACCCGGCGGCGGTTGGTGGGGACGATGCGCCCGGCGGCCACCGGGTCCAGGTGGGCCAGCCGGGCGTGGAGGGCGGGGACCCCGCCCGGGCCGTCGGCGTCGGCCTCCAGGGCCGCCGCCACCCGGGGCCAGCGTCCCGGCAGGGTGAGCCCGTCCACGAGCGCCCGCAGGTACAGCCCGGTCCCCCCGACGAGGAGGACCGGGCGATCCCGGGCCCGGAGATCGGCCAGCACCGGCTCGGCCTCGGACTGGAAGCGGGCCACCGAGTAGTCCTCGGCGGGATCGGCCACGTCGACCAGGTGGTGGGGCACGTCGGCCCGGACCGACGGGGTGGGCTTGGCCGTGCCGATGTCCATCCCCCGGTACACCCCCATCGAGTCCACCGAGACGATCTCGGCCCCCGGACGCCGGCGGGCCAGGGCCAGGGCCAGGGTCGACTTGCCCGACGCGGTCGGCCCGACGATCGCGACCGGCGCCGGGCGGGAGGACATCTGGTCCCAGCTTACCGGGGCCGGGGACCCCCCCCGGGCCTTTCCTATCCCGGCACCCTCACCGCCAGGATGGCGACGTCGTCGGCACCGGCGGTGGCGTAGTGGTCGAACACGTGGGCGCAGAACTCCGGGAGGGAGGCCTTGGCGGCCCGGCTGGCGTGGTCCAGGAGGGCCATGATCCCCTCGCTCACGCTCCCCCCCCGGTCCTCGACCAGGCCGTCGGTGTAGAGGAGCAGGGTGGTCCCGGCCAGGAGCTTCTCCACGCTGCCGGCCCGCTCGACGGCCGGGCCGGCCCCGAGCACCACGCCGGCCCCGGCGTCCAGCACCCGCCCGGTGCCGTCGGGATGGACCACCAGGGGGGGAGGATGGCCGGCGTTGGCCCACCGGAACCGCACACCGGACCCGAGCGGGGTGAGCCGGCCCAGGACCAGGGTGGTGAAGTCCGTGAGGTCGAGCCACTCGTTGAGGGCGTCCAAGCGGGCGAGCACCTGCTCGGGAGGGTCGCCGGTGTCGCAGGCGAGGGCCCGGACCATGCTGCGGATCTGGCCCATGGTCCCCGCCGCCCGCACGTCGTGGCCCATGACGTCGCCCACGACCAGGGCCACGTCCCCCCCGGGCAGGACGAAGGCGTCGAACCAGTCGCCCCCCACGCCCGCCGCCCTGGTCGCCGGCCGGTACCGGGCGGCGATCTCCACCCACCCCGGGGCGGGCGGCGCGGAGAGCAGGGCGTGCTGGAGGGCCAGGGCCGTGCGGCGTTCCTCGCCGAAGCGCTGGGCGTTGTCGATGGCCTCCGCCGCCGGGATGGCCAGCTGCTCCAGCAGGCCCATGTCGACGGCCGGGAAGGCCCCCCCGGCGGCGGGGACCTTCATCGACACCACCCCCAGCACCTCACCCTGGCGGATGAGGGGCACGGCGGCCAGCCCGTGGCCCTGGTACACCTCGGCGGCCATCGCCCGCGCCTCGTGGCTCGGGTACATGCTGGCCACGTCCTCGTTCGACACCCGGTCGATCACCACCGGGGCCGCCGCCCGCCAGGCGCGGTTGGCGGGGTGGGCGGGGTTCTCGGCCGGACCCACCCGCTCGAGCAGGTCCCGCACCGCCTCGGGGGCGTCGGGGTAGTAGACGAGGTGGCGGGACAGCCGCCCCCCCTCGACCAGGTCGATGACGCACAGTCGGGCCACGGCGGGCACCACGGCCTCGGCGATCGCCTGCAGGGTCTCGTCGAGGTCCAGGGAGGTCACCAGGCGAACCGAGGCCCGGGCGAGGAGGGCCAGGCGCTCCCGCTGGCGCTCCACCTCCCGGCGCGCCCGGACCTGGTCGGTGACG
>DASQQH010000204.1:0-3021 GCA_035643555.1 Acidimicrobiales bacterium
AAGGTTGGACCCGAGGTGGCCCCCCGTCGCCGACACCGCCTCCACGATGAAGGACCGGATCTCCTCGGCCAGGGTGGCGAGCTCACCCGGGCTCAGGCGTCTCAGATCGGCCGGATTGTCGATGCGATCCAGGATCACGGTTTGTCATCCACCTCCCACGACCCTCATGCTCCCCAACCGTACTTCCTCGCGGTGCCCCCACACCGCCCGACCGGGGCCCGCAAGCAACAGACGCCCGGCCGGTGCCCCGGGACACCGACGGTGAGCCTCACCTCCCGCCCGCACCGGGGGTCGAGGCGCGCCTGCCCGACGACCGCGAGGAGGGGTCACCACCGGGCGGCTGGCAGGCGGGGCACCACCAGGTGCTGCGGCCGCCGATCTGGCTCCGGCGGAGCGACCGCCCGCACCGGGGACAGCGGGGGTCCGGCTCGTCGCGCCGGCCGGTGAGCCAGTCCGACCTGGTGGACACCCGACCCTGGCGGACCGACGCCCTGAGCACCCGCTGGAGGGCGCGGGACAGACGGTCCCGCTCGACGCGGTCGAGGTCGGTCCACCGCCGGGCGGGATGGACCCGGGCCTGCCACAACACCTCGTCGACGACGAGGTTGCCCAGCCCGGCCACCACCGACTGGTTCATCAGGGCGCTCTTGAGCCCAGCGCGCCGGGCCGACAGGCGCTCGCCCAGCTGTCTCCGACCGAGCCCGAGGGCATCGGGCCCCTGGCGACCGATGACCGCGTCGACCTCGTCCGGCCCGCGGGCCAACCACAGCCCCCGGAGCTTGCGCTGGTCCCGGTACCGGAGTTCACCGTCCTCGGTGACGAAGACCACCCGGTCGTGGGTGTGGCGATCCCCGGCCCCGTCGGCCCAGGAGAGCAGGCCCGTCATACCGAAGTGGAACAGGACGGTCGCCTCGGCGGTGCCCCCATCGCCGGTGGGGGCCACCAGCCACTTCCCTCGTCGTTCCGGCTGGTCGAAACGCCGGCCCCGCAGTGACCGCCGGAGCGAGGCGGGCGTGGTGTTGCGGACCACCCCGGCGTCGAGGACCTCCACGTCGACGACGCGTCGACCGGCAGCCCGGGCGGCGAACAAGGACCGGAACCCCTCGACGTCGGGCAGCTCGGGCATCACTCGCCTCCTCTGCGATGGCGTGCCGGGGCGACGCTAGCCACGGCGGCGCGCCGCCGGCGCCGGGCGACGCTGGACGCCCGGCGACGGCCCGCTAGCGTTCGGCCGTGGCGTCGTCCTTCTTCGATCTGCACGGCACGGCGGCCCTGGTGACCGGGGGAAACAGCGGGATCGGGCTGGGAATGGCCCGGGGTCTGGCCGCTGCGGGCGCCGACGTGGCCATCTGGGGCACCAGCGAGGCGAAGAACCACGCGGCGGCGGCTGAGCTCGAGGAGCTCGGCGGGCGGGTCGTGGCGCTCGCCTGCGATGTGGGCGACGAGGACCGGGTGGAGGAGGCCTTCGCCGAGACCGTGGCCCGCCTCGGTGGCCTCGACGCCTGCTTCGCCAACGCCGGCGTGAGCGGCCGTGCTCCCTCCTTCCTGGAGATGACCCTCGACGAGTGGCACCGGGTACTGCGGGTCAACCTGGACGGGGCCTTCCTCACCCTCCGGGCCGCCGCGCGCTGCCTCGTGGGCCAGGGTCGGGGCGGGAGTCTGGTGGCCACGGCCTCCCTGGCCGCGGTGGAGGGCCAGGCCCGGGGCCAGCACTACGCGGCCACCAAGGGCGGGCTGGTCTCGATGATGAAGGCCCTGGCCGTGGAGCTGGCCCGGTACGGGGTGCGGGCCAACACGATCCTTCCCGGCTGGGTGGAGACCCCCATGACCGAGCCCGCCTTCGCCTGGGACCGGTTCCGGGAGAAGGTACTTCCTCGGGTGCCGGTGAGACGCTGGGGGGTCCCCGACGATTTCGCCGGCATCGCCTGCTACCTGGCGAGCGGGGCATCGACCTACCACACCGCTGACACCTTCGTGATCGACGGGGGCTACTCGGTGTTCTGACCCCTCGCCGGGATTGGCCGACCTCCAACCTCCCGGGCCCTCCGGCGGCGATCCCACGCTGGCGCCGCGCTGGGGGCAGCCGGTGCCCCTCGTGGCTGGCGTCGGTGGCCGGCCCCCCCAGCTCCCTGTCGCTCGCCTCGGATGGTCACCGGGTCCCCGGGTGGTGCCATCCCCCGAGGGACCTCTTTGCGCCTGGCCCGTGGGCGGCGCGACGGGGCCCGGCGCCGGGCCCCGTCGCCGCCACCTCGCTCACACTCTGAGCACCGTCCCGGGATGGATGAGGCCGGGATCGGCAAGGTTGTTCTGGGCCACCAACTGGCCGACCGAGGTCCCGTAGCGGGAGGCGATCGCCCACAGCGTGTCGCCCGCCTGGACGGTGTAGCTTCCCCCGCCCGAGGCGCTCGTGGCCTCGACTGCACCGCTGGCGGCCGAGCTCGAGCCCGCGCCGGCATCGGCCGACGTCAGCCCGACACGCACCGAGCACACGGGCCACTGGGCCGGACCGGCCTGGGCCAGGAGCTGCCGGGCCGCCTGGTCCTGGGTGGCCGCTGGAGCGTCGCTCGGCAGTCCCGAATAGCCGAGGCTTTGCCAGGTGGCCAGACTGAACTGGTACGCGCCGTAGTAGCCGTTCCCCGTGTTGGTGGCGTAGTCGCCTCCCGACTCGCACTGGCGAAGCGCCTGCCAGGCGCCGGTCGAGGTCGAGGCGCCGGCCATGCTGGCCAGCGACGTCACGGTCATGGCACCAGCGGTGGCTACCGCCGAGGCCGCGAGGGCGCGAACGATTGTTGCCTTCTTGCGCACGTCAGGTCCTCCCTGGGGGGAAAGAATGATCGACCTTATTGAATGCGACAGGTCGTCTACGCTTGCTATTGGCGGAACACGGAACTACGGACTGTTACCGTCCCTAGACATACCGCAGCGAGGACTTGGCGCACATGCGCTCGACCCCGTTCCAGATGCGGGAGGGCACCCCCTTCATCGTTCTTATCGCGGCCCCTTTGAGGATGTGGCGACCCC
>DASQQH010000205.1:0-4872 GCA_035643555.1 Acidimicrobiales bacterium
GGGCGAGATCGTCGTCCCCGGCGTGGGCGGCGGGGGTCACGGGGTCGACCCCAGCCCCGCCCCGTTCTGGCGGTGGCCGTCCCCCCGGGCCGTACCGGCGGGGCGGTGGAGGTGGTCGTGGACGGCGCGGGCGACGGGATCGGGGAGCCAGGACAGGGCGAGCAGGTCCTCCAGGGAGGACTCCCGGACGGCCTTCACGCTGCCCAGCTCCTTCACCAGCCGCTTCCGCCGGGCCGGGCCGAGGCCGGGGACGCCGTCCAGGGCGCTGCGGGTCATCCGCTTGCCCCTGAGCTGGCGGTGGTAGCTGACGGCGAAGCGGTGGGCCTCGTCCCGGATCTGCTGGAGCAGGTAGAGCGCCTCCGACTGGCGGGGGATGCGCACCGGCTCCTGGCGCCCGGGCACGTAGACCTCCTCGAAGGCCTTGGCCAGGGCCACCACGGGGATCTCCTCCTCCAGGCCCAGCTCCTCCAGGACCCGCATCCCCACGCCGAGCTGGCCCTTCCCCCCGTCCAGGACCAGCAGCTGGGGCGGGTAGGCGAACCGCCGGCCCCGGCGGCGCTCCACCTGCTCGGGGAGGCCCATCCCCCGCTCCTGCACCAGGGCGCTGAGGCGGCGGGTGAGGACCTCCTCCATGGCCCCGTAGTCGTCGTTGCCGGCGACCGAGGTCACCCGGAACCGGCGGTAGTCGGCGGGCTTGGCCAGGCCGTCCTCCATCACCACCATGGACCCCACGTAGTCGGCGCCCTGGAGGTGGCTCATGTCGTAGCACTCGATGCGAAGCGGCGCCTCGGGGAGGTCCAGGGCGTCCTGGAGGGCCCGGGTGGCCCGGGCCCGAGCGTTGTGGTCGGTGGCCCGCCGCAGGCGGTGGCGGGTGAGCTCCTCACCGGCGTTGGCCGAGACCGTCTGCTGCAGGGAGCGCTTGTCCCCTCGCTGGGGCACCCGCACGGTCACCTTGGCCCCCCGCTGGGAGGCCAGCCAGTCCTCCCACAGGCCCGGGTCCTCCGGTGGGTCGGGGACCAGCACCTGGCGGGGGATGTCGAGGATGGGCTCGGCGTAGAGGTGCTCGAGGACGTGGGCCACCAGGCCCCCCCGGTCCAGGTCCTCCACCTTGTCCAGCACGAAGCCCTTGCGGCCCACCACCCGGCCGCGGCGGACGAAGAACACCTGGATGGCCGCCTCCAGCTCGTCGTCGGCCAGGCCGATGACGTCGAGGTCCTCGGACCGCTCGGTCACCATCTGCTGGCGCTCCACGACCTTGCGGACCGAGACCAGCCGGTCCCGCAGCCGGGCGGCCCGCTCGAACTCCAGGTGGTCGGCGGCGTCGGCCATCTCGGTCTGCAGGCGCTCAAGGACCGTGTCGGTGTCACCTGCCAGGAAGTCGACCAGCTCCCCCACCAGCCGGTCGTAGGTCTCCCGGTCCACCTCGCCCACACAGGGGCCCACGCACTTCTCGATGTGGTACAGCAGACAGGGCCGCCCCAGGCGCTGGTGCCGGCGGAACTTGGCGTCCGAGCAGGTGCGCACCGGGAAGGACCGGAGCAGGTGGTCGAGGGTCTCCCGGATGGCGTAGGCGTGGGCGTAGGGACCGAAGTAGCGGACCCCCTTGCGACGCTTCCCCCGCATCACCATGGCCCGGGGCCACTCCTCGTCCAGGGTGACGGCCAGGAACGGGTAGCTCTTGTCGTCGCGCAGGCGGATGTTGAACCGGGGCCGGTGGGCCTTGATCAGGCTGTACTCCAGCATGACCGCCTCGACCTCGTTGCGCACCTGGATCCACTCCACCGACTCGGCGCAGGCGACCATCTGGGCCGTGCGGGGGGCCAGGTGCGCCGGGGCCTGGAAGTAGCTCGCCAGCCGGCTGCGCAGCGACCGCGCCTTGCCCACGTAGATGACCCGCCCGTCGGCGTCCTTGAACTGGTAGGAGCCCGGGGCGTCGGGGATGGTCCCGGGCTCAGGTCGCTGCAGCACGCTCACCAGTCTGGCGGGTGGGTGGCGCCACCCCGCCGGCTACCGGCCCTCCCCGGCCGGTGCCACCTCGACGGGGGCACCCAGGGAGACGGCCCCCTCCTCGGCCACCTCGCCCCACACCCCGAACGGGAGGGCCTCGCTCGCCTCGACCTCCCCCCGGTAGGCGCGCAGCCCTCCCAGGGTGTCCAGGTCCTTCTCCCCGGTCTCGGGGTGACGGGTGGTGACGGTGCACCGGCCCACGCTCCCCCGGGGGACCACCACGGCCTCCCCCAGCCGCACCCGGCGGCCCACCCAGGTGTCCTCCTGGTGGGCGCCCACCCCGGCCACCCCGAACAGCATGCGGAACCGGCGCCCGTCCACCGGCTCCCCGCCCACCTCGGCGGCCAGCCGGTCCAGGGAGGCGGTTGACAGCAGGGACGCCCCGGCCCGTGGTCCCCGGTCCACGGCGGCGCCGATCCGGTCGGCCTGGACCAGACGCAGTCCCTGCCCGGCCCAGGCCGACAGGGCCTCGGACCAGGGGCCCGCCACCAGCCGCCCGGTCACCGGCCGCCCGACGAACGCCGTGGTCACCGCCTCGCCCAGGGCCACCTCGCCCTCCACGGCCCCCACGCCGGGAAGCGCCAGGCGCAGGGTCCCCGCCGCCTCGTCGTAGGTGGGCACCACCCCGACCAGGGCCCCCAGACGCTTCCCGTTCACCAGACGGCCCCGGTCGTCGACCAGGTAGAAGCGGCGGTTCTCCCGCACGCCGCGCCGCTCCAGGGTCACCCGGGCGGGGTGCACCAGGCCGAGCCCCTTGACCGGGGCGATCGAGATCCAGGCCACCCGGGGCGCCCCGTCCCCGGCGGCCCCGGCCTCGGGGGTCACGACCCGCCCTCCAGCACGGGGGCCAGGAAGGCCCCGGTGTAGCTGTCGGGGGACTTGGCCACCGCCTCGGGTGGCCCCTCGGCCACCACCCTGCCCCCCTGGTCGCCCCCCTCGGGGCCGAGGTCGACGATCCAGTCGGCGGTCTTGATGACATCCAGGTTGTGCTCGATGATCACCACCGTGTTCCCCGCGTCCACCAGGCGCGACAGGACCCCGAGGAGCTTGCGGATGTCCTCGAAGTGCAGGCCGGTGGTGGGCTCGTCGAGGATGTAGAGGGTCCTGCCGGTGGAGCGCTTGGACAGCTCGGAGGCCAGCTTCACCCGCTGGGCCTCCCCACCCGACAGGGTGGGGGCCGGCTGGCCGAGGCGAACGTAGGTGAGGCCCACGTCGGCCAGGGTCCGGAGGTGCCGGGCGATCACCGGCTGGTTGGCGAAGAACTCGGCCGCCTCCTCGCAGGGCATGTCGAGCACCTCGGCGATGGTCTTGCCCTTGAAGGTGATGTCCAGGGTGTCCCGGTTGTACCGGCTGCCCTTGCACACCTCGCAGGGCACGTACACGTCCGGCAGGAACTGCATCTCGATCCTGATGGTGCCCTCCCCGGCGCAGGCCTCGCACCGCCCACCCTTCACGTTGAACGAGAACCGGCCGGGCAGGTAGCCCCTGACCTTGGCCTCCTGGGTCTGGCTGAACAGCCGGCGGATGTGGTCGAACACGCCGGTGTAGGTGGCCGGGTTGGACCGGGGGGTCCGCCCGATCGGCGACTGGTCGATGTCGATGACCTTGTCCAGGGCCTCCACCCCGTCGACCCGCCGGTGCCGGCCGGGGACCACCCTGGCCCGGTAGATGCGCTGCATCAGGGCCCGCAGGAGGATGTCGTTGACCAGGGTGGACTTGCCCGACCCGGAGACCCCGGTGACCGCCACCAGGCACCCCAGGGGGAGCTCCACGTCCATCCCCTTGAGGTTGTGCTCCCGGGCGCCCCGCACCACCAGCCACGCCGCCCCGGGCTCCCGGCGGATCTGGGGCACGGGGATGGTGGCGGCCCCCGACAGGTAGCGGCCGGTGATGGAGGCCTCGCAGGCGACGAGGTCGGCGACGGTGCCCTCGCACACGACCTGGCCCCCGTGCTCCCCGGCGCCGGGGCCGATGTCGACGACGTGGTCGGCCACCCGGATGGTGTCCTCGTCGTGCTCGACCACGATCACCGTGTTCCCGAGGTCCCGCAGGCGCACCAACGTGTCGATGAGGCGGGCGTTGTCCCGCTGGTGGAGGCCGATCGAGGGCTCGTCCAGCACGTACAGCACCCCCACCAGCCCGCTGCCGATCTGGCTGGCGAGGCGGATCCGCTGGGCCTCCCCGCCGGCCAGGGTCCCCGCCGAGCGGTTGAGGGTCAGGTAGTCGAGCCCCACGTCGAGGAGGAACTGCAACCGGGCCCGGACCTCCCGCAGCACCCGGTCGGCGATCAGGTGGTCCCGCTCGGACAGGGCGAGCCCGGCGACGGCCTCGGCCGTGCCGGCGATGGACAGCTCGCAGAGCTGGTGGATGTTCCGGCCGTCGACGGTGACGGCCAGGGACTCGGGCTTGAGCCGGGCCCCCCCGCACGCCGGGCAGGGGACCTCCCGCATGTAGCCCTCGATCTGCTCCCGGTGGTGGTCCGACTCGGCCTCCCCGTGGCGCCGCTGGAGCCAGGGGACGACGCCCTCGAAGTGGGTGTGGTAGGAGCGGGTGCGACCCCACCGGTTCCGGTACTGAACGTGGATCTGGCGGTTGCCCGACCCGTAGAGGACGACCTTCTGCTGGGAGCGCTTGAGCTTGGCCCAGGGGGTGGTGGCGGAGAAGCCGTGGGCCTCGGCCACCGCCTCGAGGACCCGGGAGAAGTACTCGGTCCGTCCCCCGGCCCAGGGGGCCACCGCCCCCCCGGCCAGGCTGAGGTCGGGGTTGGGCACCACCAGCTCGGGGTCCACCTCGAACCGGGTGCCCAGGCCCGCGCAGGCGGGGCAGGCGCCGTAGGGGGAGTTGAAGGAGAAGTTCCGGGGGGCA
>DASQQH010000206.1:0-3867 GCA_035643555.1 Acidimicrobiales bacterium
AGACGTGGACGAGTCGGGGCGGGGGACGCGGGTGCGGTTCGAGGTCACGGCCTTCGGGCGGACCGCCACCTACACCCTTGCCTACGACTACGCCCGGGCCCCCGAGGAGGTGTCCTGGTCCCAGGTGGAGGGCGACGTGACCGCCGGCCTGGCGGGCCGGTACGTGTTCCGGCCCTCGGGGGAGGACGACACCGAGATCCTGTACCACCTCGACGTGGAGCTCCGGGTGCCGATACCGGGCTTCGTCAAGCGTCGCGCCGAGGGCCGGATCATCCACACCGCCCTCGGCGACCTGCGGGCCAGGATCGAGGATGGCAGCGGCCCCGGGGGGCAGGCCGACGGCGGCCAGGCGGCGGGGGAGGTCGGCCGAGCGCCGTGAGCCCCGCCACGTCGACCGGCCCCGAGCAGGGGCCGACCGGCGGCGGGGGACCCCCGGCGGCGCTGGGGATCGACCTGGGGGGCACCAAGGTCCTGGGCGTGGTCCTCGATGCCCACGGCGAGGTCCTGGCCGAGCGCCGCCTCCCCACCCCCACCGGGCCGTCGTCGGTGGTCGCGGCGGTGGTGGAGGTCACCCTGGCCCTCGAGGCCGCCGTCGCCCGCGACGCGCCGACGACGGGCGGCCCGCTGCCCCTGGGGGTGGGTGTCCCCGGGCTGGTGGAGGCCGGCGGGGTTCTGCGGGCGGCCCCCCACCTGCCGGGGGTGAGGGACCTGGCGGTCGGCGACCGCGTCCGGGCGGCGCTGGTCGACGCCCGGGGGAGGCAGCGGGCCTCCCAAACGGTGGTGGTGGAGAACGACGCCACGGGCGCCGTGGTGGGCGAGGTCGCCCTGGGAGCGGCCCGGGGCGTGGAGGAGGTCCTGCTGGTCACCTTCGGCACCGGGCTCGGGGGTGGGCTGGTGAGCGGGGGGCGGCTGGTGCGCGGCCGTCACGGGTTGGCGGGTGAGTTCGGCCACATGGTGGTGGACCCGGAGGGCCTGGCCTGCCCCTGCGGTCGGCGCGGGTGCTGGGAGCAGTACGCCTCGGGGGGCGGGCTGGTGCGCCTGGCCCGAGGCGCGGCCGCAGCGGGCTCCCTGCACCGGGCCCTCGAGCTGGCGGGGGGTGACCCAGATCGCCTGCGCGGGGAGCACGTGAGCGTGGCGGCGGCGGCCGGCGACGCCGATGCCCTCGGGGTGCTCGACGCCCTGGCCCGGTGGATCGGCCTCGGGCTGGCCAACCTGGCCACGGCGCTGGACCCGGAGGTGATCGTGGTCGGCGGCGGCCTCATCGGCGCCGGCGACCTGCTGCTCGAGCCGGTGCGGACCCACCTGGGGGAGATGATCATGGGTGCCGGCCACCGCCCGGTTCCCCGTGTGGTGGCCGCCGGCCTGGGTGAACGGGCCGGGGCGGTCGGCGCCGCGCTCATGGCGGCCCGGGCGGTGCAGGCGGCGGGCGTTCCGGGGGTGGTGGTCCCCTCCGACCGGGGGCCGGGCCTCCCCCTGGGGGGGCTGGCCGGGGATCGCGGTCAGCCCGACCCCGGCCCTGCGGGTCCACTACGCTCTCGGTGATGGAGTTCCGCCGTATCACCGGTCTGCCGCCCTATGTCTTCGGCACCATCAACCAGCTCAAGCTGGAGGCCAGGCGGGCGGGTGACGACGTCATCGACCTGGGGTTCGGGAACCCCGACATCCCCTCCCCGGACGTGGCGGTCGACAAGCTGGCCGAGGCCGCCCACAACCCTCGCAACCACCGGTACTCGGCCAGCCAGGGCATCCCCAAGCTGCGCCGGGCCGTGGCGGATCTCTACCTGCGCCGCTTCGGGGTCGACCTGGACGCCGACCGGGAGGTGGTGACGACCATCGGGGCCAAGGAGGGCCTGTCCCATCTGATGTGGGTCCTGCTGGGCCCGGGGGACACCGCCATGGTGCCCTCGCCGTCCTACCCCATCCACATCTACGCCCCCCTCTTCGCCGGTGCCGACGTCCGCCAGGTCCGCCTGGGAGGCCCGGGGGCCGGCGCCGCCGACGGCGGCCCGGGTGGGGAGACCGGCGGCGACGCCTTCTTCGCCCAGCTGGTTGAGACCTGGGAGTCGACGTGGCCCAAACCGAGGGTGATCGTCCTCTCCTTCCCCCACAACCCGACCACGGCCTGCGTGGACCTGGCCTGGATGCACCGCATCGTGGACTTCGCCCGGGAGCGGGACGTGATCCTGGTCCACGACTTCGCCTACTCGGACACCTCCTTCGACGGCTACGTGCCCCCCTCCATCCTGGAGGTCCCGGGCGCCAAGGACGTGGCCGTGGAGCTCTACACCCTCACCAAGTCCTTCTCCATGGCCGGATGGCGGGTGGCGTTCCTGGTGGGCAACGCGGAGATCGTCGCCGCCCTCACCAAGCTGAAGAGCTACCTCGACTACGGGACCTTCCAGCCCATCCAGATCGCCGCCATCGTGGCCATGAACGAGGCCAGCGACTACCCCAAGGTGGTGAACGAGGCCTACCAGTCCCGCCGGGACGCCCTGTGCGAGGGCCTGGCCCGCATCGGCTGGGAGGTGCCCAAGCCCCGGGGGACCATGTTCGTCTGGGCCCCGATCCCCGAGCCCTACCGGGACCTGGGGTCGCTCGAGTTCTCCAAGTTCCTGGTGACCGAGGCCAACGTGGCCACCTCGCCGGGCATGGGCTTCGGTCCGGGGGGCGACGACCACGTGCGCTTCGCCCTGATCGAGAACGAGCAGCGCATCGCCCAGGGGGTGCGCCAGCTCCGGCGGACCCTCACCAGGCTCTGATCGCTCCGGCCCTAGCGCCGGTCACCGCGCCAGGAGGCCGTCCAGGCAGAAGGCGACCGCGGCGTCAGCGGCGTCCTCGTGGCTGCCCCCGTGGTCGAGGACCATGACCCGGTGCAGGTGGTTGGTCACCCCGATGATGGCGTGGGTGAGGGCCACCGGGTCGGCGTCCCTGATGCGGGCGGCCACGATGCCGTCCTTCACGTGACGCATGGTGTCGGCCACGGCGACCTCCTCACCCTGGCGGACGACCGGGCGGAACCGGTCGTCGGAACGGGCGAAGCTGAACAGCGTCGCCAGGTGGCGGTGCTCGTCCAGCCAGGCCAGGGAGGCCCGTATGCCCAGCTCGATCCGGCGCACCGGGTCCGGCTCCGTACCGATGGCCTGCTGCTGGCGGCGCCGCAGGTCGTGCTGGGCCTCGCGGAGGATCTCGCAGAACAGCTCCTCCTTGGAGGAGAAGTACCAGTAGAAGACCCCCTTGCCCACCCCCAGGCCGCCGACGATGTCGGAGACGGAGGTGGGGTGGTAGCCGTTCTCGGCGAACCGGCGGGCGGCGTGGTCGACCAGCTGGCCTCGGCGCTGGCGGCCGCGGAGGGTACGGGCACGGCCCTCCTCGGCCGGTCGCGCACCGCTGGGCATGGCGGGTGAGGGTAGAGGCCCTTGACCGAGCGGTCAAGGGCGTCCCGGCCTCGGTCCCACCTGGCGGGCCGGCGACCGCCCGGGATCCGGGGCCGCTAGGTGCGCCACCGGCCCGCGGGCGCCAAAGAGGGTCTTTTCGGGGCTGGCAGCGGCCGATACGTTGGCGGTCATGGGTTATTGGGTGGTAAAGGCGATCCTGACCCCGATCCTGCGGTTCTTCTACCGCGTTCGGGTCGAGGGCCGAGAGCACGTGCCCCGCCGGGGGCCGGTGATCCTGGCCAGCAACCACCTCTCCTTCTGCGACTCGTTCTTCCTCCCCCTGGTGCTCCGGCGCCGTGTCACCTTCGTGGCCAAGGCAGAGTACTTCGACGACCGGCGCAAGGCGTGGTTCTTCCGCTCCACCGGCCAGATCCCGGTCAAGCGGGGCGGGGGGTCGGTGGCCTCCCGGGCCATTGCCTCGGCCCGGGAGGTG
>DASQQH010000207.1:0-2509 GCA_035643555.1 Acidimicrobiales bacterium
GCGGAACGCCGATCGGCCCTGGCCGTGCGGGCCGAGGAGCACCGCGGGGCCGAAGTTGGGGTTGGCCAGGGTGGGCAGCCCGATCTTGAGGCCTCGGGCCAGGAGTGCGCCGTAGCGGAGGTCGAAGCGGTACACCGCGGCGCGGCCCGCGGCGGCCTGCTGGCTGGGCGACTTGCCGGCCTTCCGTGCGGCCACCTCGGCCCTGGTCATGAGGGCGTCCCGGTCCCCTGAGATCGAGGCCAGCAACCCCTGGAGGCTGCGGGCGATCTCGTTGAGGGTGGTGCCCGGCCCGTAGACGGCGGCCGTGTCGGGGAGCCCGGCCAGCTCGCCCTCCAGGCGCACCTCCTTGCGCAGGGGCGCACCCGACAGCAGCTGGCCCGGCTTGTCGGCGGTGAGCACCACCGCGATCGGGTCCGCCCCGAACGAGCGCTGCTCTGCCTGCCAGGCACGCACGGCGGGATCCCCCGAGGGGAGGAAGGAGCCGACCGTGGTGTCCAGGCGCACCCTGGCCAGGCCCCCGGCCATCCCGGCCAGGACGCCGGCCCCGACCAGGACCACCAGGGCTGCCCGGACCCGGCTGCTCACCCCGCTCCGTAGGGCTCGGGGCGGACCCGGTGATAGCGCCCGGAGAAGGGCGTGGGCGGCGAGTTGCTGAACCCGGGCGCCGGGTAGGGGTTGTTGTTGTTGGTGACGACGTTGCCTCCGGCGGCGCCCCCGAAGGGCAGCTGGGGGTTGCCGGGGTTGTCGCCGGGCACCCCCTGGGCGCCGGACCGGTTGGGGATGGGGATGACCACGCCGAAGTACCCCGGGTAGCCAGGCATCGTGTGGCCGGTGGCGGCCGCGAAGTTGGCGAAGAACGCCCCCAGGTCACGGTCGTAGGGCACCAGGTAGCTCAGCACCGGGTTGGCCTGGGACAGCAGGTCCGCGCTCGGGGGGAGCGCGCGGGTGAGATCGGCGGCGGTGGTGGGCAGGGGCCCCAGGGTGGCCGGCGCCTCGGCGAGGGCCCCGTTGAGCGCGGGCAGCAGGCCGCGGAGCCGGGCGGTCTCGGGACGGAGGTGGACCAGGTCGTAGTTGAGGTTCGGGGCCGCCGCCCGCAGGTTGGTGGCGATCGGCGCCAGGGATCCCGACAGGGTCCGCACGCTGGCCGTGGCCGACCGGGCGGTGGCCACCAGCGGCGGGAGGTCCTCCATCGTGTGGCGCAGGGCCGCCGAGCTCCCCGTTGCCGCCCGGGTGACCTGCTCGGCCGCCGACGACAGGTCGGCGATCTGGCCCTGCCCCTCATCGAGGACGCCCATGAGGGTGCCGGTCTGGCGGACGAGCCGGCTCAGGTCCTGGTTCTGGTTGGCCAGCACGCTGAACACCGTCTGGCCCTGGCGCCCGAGGGTGCCCAGGGAGGCCATGAGCTGGTTGAGGTTGTGGCCGCGCCCCGCGGTGGAGGCGCGGAGGGCGAGGATGAGCCGGGCCGCTGCCCGGCGCGTCGGTGGCTTGAGGCTGTTGAGGACGTCGTTCAACGAGCTCTCGCCCTTGGTGGCCGAGGCAGGCAGCGTGGTGCCCGAGGGGATGGGGGGGCCCTTGCCGTCGGTGACCTGCACGTAGGTCTCGCCGATCAGGGTCTTTGGCCGCAGCTGGACCGTCGCCCCCTGGTGGAGCGGGGCGTTGCTGGTGAGGGAGAGGTCGGCCTCGGCGTACTTCCCGACGTTCTGGCGGATGTGGAGGACCTTGCCCACGATCACCCCCGCCTCCTCCACCGACCCCTGGGCGACCACGTTGTCCCCGTCGTGGAACCTCGCCCACACGTGGTAGATCCGCCCGGTCACCCCCGGGACGGGAGCCCCGACCTGGACCAGCAGCACCCCGAGCACGACGAGGCCGGCGACCGCGAAGGACAACACGGTCAGCGTCCGGGCCCGGTTGGCCCCCTTGGGCGAGACCCTCATGGCGTCCCTCCGTCCCGATGCGCCCCCGGCAGCGAGCAGCCGGCCTTCCCGACCTGGTTCGGGGCACTGCATGGCCCGGCGATCACCAGGCCCCGCACGGCGGGGAGGTGGCCCTGGGTCACGCTGCCCACGCTGTTGGTGTTGTAGAAGAACCCGTTGAGCCAGGGCATGTCCTTGGCCAGGTAGGCAGTGGTCGGGTTGAGCAGGGGGCTGATCTGGGACACGTCCGCCAGGGCCGGGTTGCCGTAGTCCAGGAACGAGCGCAGGTTGGCCACCAGTGGCCGCCCGTCGCGGATGACGGGTCCCAACTGGTGGACGACCGGCCCCAGGTGGTTGATGGTGGTGGTGAGGTGCGCCAGGGCACCCGGGAGCACCTTGGCCGAGGCCCGCAGCTGCTGGAGGAAGGGGTTGAGCTGGCCGGTGAGCGCCTTGACCTTGGTGAGGGACCTGCCCAGGGTGTGGGTGGTCCCGGGTAGCTCGGCCAGGGTGCGCTGGAGCTGGGCGTTGTGGGCCTGCAGCACCCGGAGGGTGGACTGCGCGTGGTCCATCAACGAGGCCAGACGGGCATCGTT
>DASQQH010000208.1:0-2873 GCA_035643555.1 Acidimicrobiales bacterium
AACGGGCTCGGCCCCGAGATCGAGGCCCTGGCCCGCCGCCTCGGCCGAACCTTCCGGGACCCGGACCTGTTGACCCAGGCCATGGCGCACCGGTCCTGGTGCGCCGAGACCCCTCGCCAGGAGTCCAACGAGCGACTCGAGTTCCTCGGGGACGCCGTGCTGGGCCTGGTGGTGACCGATTACATCTACCGCACCTACCCTGCGTTGCCCGAGGGGGAGCTGGCCAAGGTGCGGGCCACGGTGGTCTCCTCGGAGTCGCTGGCGGAGGTGGCCCGGGCCCTCGAGGTGGGACCGGCCCTCCTCCTGGGCAAGGGCGAGGACGCCTCGGGCGGCCGGGAGAAGTCCTCGATCCTGGCCGACGCGGTGGAAGCCCTGATCGGCGCCGTGTACCTCGACGGCGGATGGGCGGCTGCCGCCCGGCTGGTGATGGACCTCGTCGGCGACCGGATCGGTGAGGCGTCGGCGGGCCCCGGTGGCCAGGACTACAAGACCCGGCTCCAGGAGCTGGTGGCCCGCCGGAGCGACACCCTGCCCCGCTACGAGGTCCAGGACGAGGGGCCGGACCACGCCAAGCGCTTCTACGCCGTGGTCTTCGTGGCCGACCGGATGGTGGGGAGGGGCGAGGGGCGCTCCAAGAAGCAGGCCGAGCAGGCGGCCGCTCGGGAGGCGTGGACGGCCCTCGCCGGACCGCCGGAGACGGTGGTGACGATGGCGGGCACCCCCCGGGTGTCCCCACCGGTCGTTCCCTGGGTGCGGTAGGCCCGGGTGCCCGAGCTGCCCGAGGTGGAGACCATCCGGGCGGACCTGGAGGCCGAGGTGGTGGGGCGGCGCATCGATCAGGTGAGGGTGACCGGGGCCCGCTCGGTCCGCCGCCACCCCGACCGGGACGCCTTCGTGGCGGGCCTGCGGGGCCGGCGGTTCACCGGGGTGGGACGGCGGGGGAAGTACCTGACCTGCCAGCTGGCCGGGGGACGGGTCCTGGTCCTGCACCTGGGCATGAGCGGCCAGCTGCGGTGGGCGCCCGACGCCGACGCCCCGGTTCTGCCCCACACCCATGTGGCCCTGGGCCTGGAGGGCGGCGGGGCGGTGCGCTTCGTCGACCCCAGGACCTTCGGGGAGGTGTTCCTCACCACCCACCCAGCACCCGAGGGCAGGGTTGCCGAGCTGGCCCACCTGGGTGTCGACCCCCTGGCAGGGGGGCTGGGGCCGGCCGGGCTCCTCGACGTCCTCCGGGGCCGGCGGAGCCAGCTCAAGGCCCTGCTCATGGACCAGCGGGTCGTCGCCGGGATCGGCAACCTGTACGCCGACGAGATCCTCTTCGCCGCCGGGCTGCGCTGGGACCGTTGCTCGGCATCGCTGGACGAGGGCGAGGTGGCGCGTCTCCATCGGGCGATGACCCGGACCCTGACCCGGGCCATCAGGGCCCGGGGGTCGTCGCTGGCCGACGCCCAGTACCGGGACCTCTTCGGCCGTCCCGGGCGGTTCCAGGCCCACCACCGCGTCTACGGCCGGGAGGGGCGACCCTGCTGGCGCTGCGGGGCGCCGATCGTCCGGGCCCGGTGGAGCGGGCGCAGCTCGTTCTTCTGTGACGCCTGCCAGCGCTAGCGCCGGCGGTGACGCCGGTATCCACGATGCGCGCGCGCCTCGCCGATAGCCTGAGGTCCGCCGTGTTCGTGAAGACCCTCGCCCTCAAGGGGTTCAAGTCCTTCGCCGAGCCCGCCACGCTGGAGCTCGAGCCGGGTATCACCGTCGTGGTGGGGCCCAACGGGAGTGGCAAGTCCAACGTCGTGGACGCCGTCGCCTGGGTCCTCGGCGCCCAGGGCCCCCGGACCTTGCGCTCCTCGAAGATGGAGGACGTCATCTTCGCCGGCACGGGGCGCCGCCAGGCACTGGGCCGGGCCGAGGTGTCCCTCACCATCGACAACGCCTCTGGCCGGCTCCCGATCGAGGTGGCGGAGGTCACCATCACCCGCACCCTGTGGCGCTCGGGGGAGAGCGAGTACGCCATCAACGGCACACCGTGCCGGCTCCTCGACGTCCAGGAGCTGCTCTCGGACTCCGGGGTGGGTCGCCAGCAGCACATCATCGTGGGCCAGGGCCAGCTCGACGCCGTCCTCAACGCCCGGCCGGAGGACCGCCGGCTCATCGTGGAGGAGGCGGCGGGGGTCCTCAAGTACCGGCGCCGGCGAGAGCGCACCGAGCGTCGTCTCACCGCTACCGAAAGTGACCTCTCCCGCCTGCAGGACCTGCTGCGGGAGGTCCGCCGCCAGATGCGGCCACTTGAGCGCCAGGCGGAGGCGGCCCGGCGCCACGACGCCCTGGTGGTCGAGCACCGGGCCCTCCGCCTCCACCTGGCCGGCCAGGAGCTGGCTGACGCCGACGCCAAGGTCAGCGCCGTGACGGCGGAGCGGGCCGAGCTGGCCGAGCAGGCCGAGGGCCTCGGGCGCCGGCTGGCGGCGGTGGGCGAGGAGCTGGAGGCCGCCGAGGCGGCGGTCGCGGCGAACCGGGTCGACGACCTCAACCAGACGATCGGGGCCCTCGAGGGCCTGGCGGAGCGCAGCCGGGGGCTGGGCGCCGTGCTCCTCGAGCGGCAGCGGTCGGTGGAGGCCTCCCTGGCCGCCGCGGTGGACGCCACGGTGGTGGCCTCCCTGGAGTCGGAGTCGGCCACGGTGGCCGAGGAGCTGGAGGAGGTCGAGTCCGAGGCGGGGGAGGTGGCGACGGGCCTGTCGGACCTCCTCGGCGAGGAACAGGCCCTGGCCGAGGAGCGGACCCGGGCGGAGGAGCTCCAGGCGCAGGCCGGCGGCGAGGATGCCGGCTCGGGGAGCGCCCGGGAGGCGCCCGAGGGGGTGAGCACGGCCCCGGAGCTGCGGGGA
>DASQQH010000209.1:0-2552 GCA_035643555.1 Acidimicrobiales bacterium
GGCGCGTGCCTGGCGGACAGCCGTCACCGTGGACCCCCACCGCTGGGCGCGGGCGCCTCCAGACGCTCCACCGCCCGCAGGCGGGCGGCCGACGCCCGGGGGTTGGCGGCCACCTCCTCCCGGGAGGCCAGCCGGGCCCCCCGGTTGAGCAGCCGCGCCCAGGGGCGGGCCCCACAGACGCAGTCGAGGCCCACCGGGCAGGTGCACCCCCCGGTCGCCGCGTGGGCGAAGATGGCCTTCACCAGCCGGTCCTCACCCGAGTGGTAGGAGAGGACGACGCACCGCCCGCCGGGGGCCAGGGCGGCGACCGTGCCCGTGAGCGCCGCCTCCAGGACGCCGAGCTCGTCGTTGACGGCGATGCGCAGCGCCTGGAACACCCGGGTCGCCGGGTGGCCCCGCCGCCGTGCCCTGGCGGGGACCGCGGCGGCCACCGTCTCGGCCAGGGCGGTCGTGGAGGTCAGGGGGCGGGCCGAGACCACGGCCCGGGCGATGGCCCGGGCGAAGCGCTCCTCCCCCCCGGCGGCCAGCAGGGCCGCCAGGTCGGCCTCGGGCAGGGTGTTGACGAGGTCGCCCGCCGTGGTGGTCCGGCGCCGGTCCATCCGCATGTCGAGGGGCCCCTCCCGCCGATAGGAGAAGCCCCGGTCGGGCCGGTCGACGTGGGGTGAGCTCAGGCCGAGGTCGAACAGGGCGCCCACCAGGGGGCCCGCCGGGGCCTCGACCGGTCCTGGGCGGGGCCCGGCCCAACCCGGGGGGGGGAATCCCGGGTGGGCCGACCCCTCTCGACGCCCCCCGGGGCCGGCCCCAGCCGCCCCGTGGACGTCTCCGCCGTCCACACCCGGCCGCCGGGGGGGGGCGGCCGGGTTGGACAGCCCTTCCCGACCTGTGAGGAGGTCGGGAAGAAGGTCGAAGCGGGCACGGCGCACCGTCGCCCGCCCCCCGAAGGGGGCCAAGCGGGCAACGGCGGCGGCCACCGCCTCGTCGTCTTGATCGAGGCCCAGGAGGCGCAGGTGGGGGTGAGCGGCCAGCAGGGCCGCCGCGTGCCCTCCACCCCCGACGGTGGCGTCGACCACCAGTCCGGGTGGCACCGGAGCGAAGAGATCCACCACCTCGCTCACCATCACGGGGCGGTGCTCGAAGGCCTGGCTCATCCGCAGCCCCTCGATCGGCAGGGCGCCGTCGGGTTGTCTCCCCAATCGACTCAGATGGAAGTGGGCGGAGTAGGAGTCTTCCACCGTCCCGATCGAGGGGCTGCGCACGAGCCGGACCGGGCCGGGCGCGCGCTGTCGGTCTCCGGGCGTGCGGGCGCCCGGGCTCATTCCTGGCCCCCCTCGCCGGCGTTGATCAACCGTTGCTCCACGGGCCTGATCCGCTCCTCCCAGCTGGCCGGGTCCCACAGCTCGACCCGGTCGATCGCCCCATGGACCAACACGTCGGCCGTCAGCCCGGCGAAGTCCCGGAGATGCACCGGGATGGCCATCCGGCCCTGCCGGTCGACCTCCACCTCGTGGCACCCCGAGGCCCACACCCGGGCCAGGTTGCGCTCCCCGGGCCCCGCGGCCGCCGCCTCCTGTCTGGCCACCATCTGGTGCTCGAACTCCTCGGGCGTCCACAACGCCAGGCAGCCCTCGTGGTACTGGGTGAGGTACCCGCCGTGCTCGAAGGCCGCGCGGAATTTGGCCGGAAGGATGATCCGACCCTTGGTGTCGAGGGAGTGCTCGTATCTCCCGAAGAACCTGGCTGCCACCCGCCCTCACCGTGACTCAGGCCGCCCCCGGCCGGTCCCACTCACGCCGTGCCCCAGCATCTCGTGCGTTCCCCTCCCATCTCGTGCGCGGTTCCGCTGGCGGTACCGAGCTCCCTTTCCCTCCACTTCGCTCCACTGTACGCCCCTCTTCACCACAGAGCAACCGAGTTGGGCCCATCGGGGCCACGTGCGGCCCACCGTCGCCAGACGACGCCCCCGGGCGCCCCGCAGGGTCCCGGGCCCGACTGGTCGAGGTGGCGGGGTTTTGGGCGAGACTGTGCCGGCACAGGGAGAGCCGATGCGGGCGCCGTTCGGCGACCACAGCCCCGGCGGCGACCAGTCGGGGCACGCCGGGGCCGGGTGAGGCGTGGACATGGCAGCGAGCGAGACACCGCTGGAGGGGGCATGGGACCGTCCGAGCCGGCCCCCGTCCCGGGTTCGGGAAGCACCGAGGCCGGCCCGCCTCGGACGTCGGTTCTGGTCGCTGTGGTCGGCCGGGACCGTTTCCAGCCTCGGCGACGGCCTCACCCAGGTGGCGCTGCCCCTGTTGGCCGCCGACCTCACCCGTCGGCCGCTGCTCATCGCCGCGGTCGCCGTCCTCGACCGGCTGCCCACCTTCCTGGTGGGCCTCCCGGCCGGGGCCTACGCCGACCGGGTGGACCGGCGGCGGCTGCTGCGACAGGTGGACCTGGCCCGGGCCGGACTGATGGGCGCCCTGGCGGCGTTGGTGGCCGTCGGCGCCGTCAGCCTGCCGGTGCTCTACGCCTTCGCCGTGGTCCTCGGGGCGCTCGAGCCGTTCTCCTTCGGC
>DASQQH010000210.1:0-2310 GCA_035643555.1 Acidimicrobiales bacterium
GGCTGTCGCATGCGCCACGACATCGAGTTCGACGCCGAAGGGACCACGCTCCGGGGCTGGCTCTACCTGCCGGAAGCGACCACGTCCCCGGTGGTGGTGATGGCACACGGCTTCTCCGCGGTGAAGGAGATGTACCTCGACCGCTACGCCGAGGTCTTCTGCGACGCTGGGCTGGCCGCCCTGGTCTTCGACAACCGGGGGTTCGGGGCGAGCGACGGCGAGCCCCGCCAGGAGATCGATCCCTGGCAGCAGGTCCGTGACTACCGCCACGCCATCACCTATGCCCGCACCCGGCCCGAGCTCGCCCCGGATCGGATCGGGGTGTGGGGCTCCAGCTACAGCGGGGGCCACGTCCTGGTGCTGGGAGCGATCGACAAACGGGTGGGCTGCGTGGTCTCCCAGGTTCCGCTGGTGAGCGGGTTCCGCACCCTCCAGCGGCTCGTCCGCCAGGACTTCATGGCCCCCACCCGTACCTCTTTCGACGAGGACCGCCAAGCGCGCTACGCGGGCAAGACCCCGGCGATGGTCCCGGTGGTGGATGCCGACCCCATGGCCCTGTCCGCCCTGCCCACCGCCGATTCCTACGAGTGGTTCACCGAGACGGCCAGCGCCCGGGCGCCCGCGTGGCGCAACGAGGTCACCCTCCGGACCGTGGAGCTGCTCTCGGAGTACGAGCCCGCCACCTACATGGGCCGGATCAGCCCCACCCCCCTGCTCATGGTGGTGGCCCGCGGCGACCACCTGGTACCGCCGGATCTGTCCCTCGAGGCCTACCAGACCGCCCTGGAGCCAAAGAGCCTGGTCCTGCTCCCCGGTGGGCACTTCGACGCCTACGTCGGTGACGGCTTCGCCAGGTCCAGTCAGGCAGCCGTCGACTTCCTGGTGGCGAACCTTCGCTCCTGACGCCCTGGTGGGTCCCAGCTGGCGAGGTCGACCCGAAGGGGCCGTGCCGACACCGGCCGCGGTCAGGGGGGCGCGGGCTCGGCACCGGTCTCCTCGGGTGGCGGCCGGGCGCTGAAGAACACGGCGAACAACACGGCGTTGGCGAGCTGGAAGAAGGCGCCGAGCTCGAAGGGGAGTGCCAGGCCCACCACGTCGAAGACGTAGCCGCCGGCGACCGGCGTGCCGGTCGCGGCCAGCTGGGTGGGCACCGACGCCAGCCCCGCCACCCCGGCCCGCTCGTCGGGGTGGGCCATGGCCACCGTGTAGGACTGGCGAAGCGGGAGACCGATGCGCTGGACCACCGAGCGCAGGAGGTACACCCCCCCGGCGACCCAGAAGGTGGGGGCCAGCACCAGGGGGACCAGCAGCAACGCCTGGAGGGCCCGGGCCACCACGACGACCCGCACCAGGCCGAGGCGGCGGGCCCAGCCGGCGGCAGTCAGATTGGTCACCACGGTCGCCCCGTTGATGAGGGCGAAGAGGAGGCCGACGGTGGCCGGGCCCGCCCCGAAGCGTCGGTAGAACCAGTAGGTGATGAAGGGGCCGAACAGGCCGATGCCGACGCCGTTCAAGGTGTTGACCGCCCAGAGCCGGTAGAGCAGGGGGAGGGACCGCCGGGGGATGCGCAGCCGGCTTCCGCCTCCGCCGGTGGCCGCCCCCGTCCCCCACTGGCGATCGGCGACCGGAACCACGATGAGTCCTGCCACCGCTGCCGCCGCGGCGGCGGCCAGGAAGGCGGGACGGTAGGCCGCCAGGGCCCCCAGACCCGCCAGGCGGCCCAGGCGGGGAAGGGCGGCCAGCAGCCCGCCGATGAGCGAGCCGAGGGCGGACGCCGAGCCCAGCCGGGCGAACGCCCGGTTGCGCTCGGCCGGGGCAGTGAGGTCGGTGACCAGGGCCTGCTCTGCCGGGTAGTAGGGACCGGGGATCCCGGGACCGGCGCCGGCGCCGCGCCCGAAGGTGCCCACGGCGGCGAGCGCCAGCAGGATCCCCGCATTGCGGGTGAGGGCGAAGCCCATGGCCGCCCCGGCCGTGGTGAGGGGGAGGGCCACGAGGAACGGCTTGCGCCCGACACGATCGGCCAGCAGGCCGATCGCGGTCGCCAGGGCGGCGGAGACCAGGGCCACCGCGCCGAACAGGAGTCCCAGATGGAGCCCGGAGAACCCCACCTTGGCCAGGTAGATCGGAACCAGCACGCCCGCCGCTGCCCGCGAGGCGGTCATGGCGGCCCTGGCGGCGACGATGCGACGCACGCCGGTGGTCAGGGCCGTGCGCTGGGAGGACATCCGTCGGCGGAGGCTATTGGGCGCTATCGCCTCACCCCGGGCACGGCCGCCCCGCCCGACGGGCGGGGCGGCCTCCCGACCCGGC
>DASQQH010000211.1:0-2378 GCA_035643555.1 Acidimicrobiales bacterium
CCTCGAAGAAGTGCTGGATCTCGGCCAGGAGCAGGGCGGGGAGGTCGCCGATGTCGGTGACCGCCTCCCAACGGGGATCGGTTGCCGGGACGGCCAGCACCTTGGTGTCGTCGCCCTTCTCGTCCTGCATACGGAACAGCCCCACGACCCGGGCCCGGATGTGGCAGCCGGGGAAGGTGGGCTCGTCGAGCAGGACCAGCACGTCGAGGGGATCGCCGTCGTCTGCCAGGGTGTCGGGGACGAAGCCGTAGTCCGCGGGGTACTGGGTGGCGGTGAACAGGGTGCGGTCCAGCCAGATCGTCCCCGTCTCGTGATCCTCCTCGTACTTGTTGCGGGAGCCCTTGGGGATTTCGATGACCGCGTCGATCTCCATGACCAGATGGTACCCGTGAGCCGGTGACGGGCCCCGGGCCCTCGTGGGGGCCCCGCAACACGCGGTGGGAACCGGCGCGGGCGCCGGGTCAGGTGGTGGCCGGCGCCGGGGGAGGAGGGGTGTTGGTGGCCACCGCCCGGCACTGTTGGGCCACCGAGGGCAGGATGCGGGACGTGGGCACGTGGCCGACCTCCCCGAGCGAGGTGGCCAGGGCCTGCCACTGGGTGGACTTGGTGGCGGCCAGGGCGGCCAGGGGAGCGGCGGTGCGCAACTGGCCCTGGGCCGCGGCCCGGTCGTGGTTGGCGGCGGCGGGGGAGGCCCCGGGACCGGCCTGGGCATAGCCGGCCTGGGCGTAGAGGCGCAGGGCGGTGGTCACGTGGTGGCACGCCGACTCGGCCTCGCTGCGGCCCGACTGTCCACAGCCCGCCAGTCCCAGGCTTGCCGTCGTCGCCAGGCCGAGGACGGCGGCGAGGCGGGCACCTCGGAGCACGGTCGCGTTCAGCTGTGCAGCCAGCCCGGGGCGGCCTCGAGCAGGAACCGGCTGACCGCCAGGGCTCGGTCGAAGACCTCGCAGAGCAGCTCCTCCCCCGACAGCACCCGGGCCAGGGAGACCTGCTGGTGGGCGGAGACCGACAGCCGCCGTTCGGGCCCGTCGGTGGGCGAGGCGAAGGAGTCGATGGCGGAGACCTCGAGGGGGAGCTGGATCCCGCCCACCTCGGCCAGGTCGATGGCCAGACGCAGCAGATCCGGGCCGTCGGGCAGGGGCGGCAGGGCCCAGGTGAAGCTGAGGGGGAGGTGGTACTCGTCGGGTGGCTCGGCGTCCTCGGGGAGCTCCACCACCACGTCCTCGAAGGCGAGGAGGACCCGGGGGTCGACCTCCAGGGCGAGGTGGAGGTCCAGGGGCCCGCCGCAGCCCTCCTCGGGGTGCAGGTCCACCTCCCAGACCTGGCGCAGGGAGTAGGTCTCCAGAAAATGGCGCTCGTCGTGGACGTGGAACCCGTGGTCCACGGCGTGTTCCTTCAGCTCGGCCACGTAGCCCGGTACATCGATGACGGCCACGACCGGCCAGCCTAGATCCCAGGGGTGACGTGGGCGTGCCCGCCGCCGTCGGGGCCGCTGGGCGCAGGACCGGTCGCAGGGGCTACCGTTGCCCGATGTCCCCGGTGAGCTCTCCGCCCGTCAGCGGACCGACGGGCGAGCCGGGCCGGGGAGGGTGGTCCGAGGACCAGGAGCTGGTGGCGACCCTCAACGAGGCCGCCGACGCGGTGGTCCGGGCGCTGGCCGAGCTCCCGGACTGGGGTCCGGCGGGCGCCCGCAGCGGCCAGTACCGCTCCGACCTGGTCGCCGACGACGCGGCCCTGGCCGTGCTGGACGGTGCCGGCTTCGGCGTGCTGAGCGAGGAGTCGGGGCTCCATGACCCCGGCCGGGCGATGCTGGTCGTGGTCGACCCGGTGGACGGGTCGACCAACGCCGCCCGGGGGCTGCCCTTCTTCGCCACCAGCCTGTGCGCCCTCGACTCGAGCGGCCCCCGCGCCGCGGTGGTGCTCCAGCTGCCGGCGGGACCCCGCTACGAGGCCGTCCGGGGAGGCGGTGCCCGGCGCGACGGCCGCCAGATCCGGCCCTCGGCGTGCCGGGACCTGAGCCGGGCGGTCGTCGGGGTCAACGGGTGGCCGGCCCAGCATCTGGGGTGGCGGCAGTACCGCGTGCTGGGGTCAGCCGCCCTCGAGCTGTGCGCCGTGGCCGACGGGTCCCTGGACGGCTTCGTCGACCTGAGCCGGCGGGGCCTCGCTCCCTGGGACTACCTGGGGGCACTCCTGGTGTGCACCGAGGCGGGGGCACGGGTGGGGGAGGGTGGTGGCCGCGAGCTGGTGGTGCGCGAGGCGAGCGAGCGCCGGGCGGTCGTGGCGGCCGGGACGGACGCCCTCCTCGAGGGGCTGCTGGGCGGGCAGCGGTCGATCATCCGGGGGCGGCGACACAGGCCCCAGGGCGACCACCGGGGTGGGGT
>DASQQH010000212.1:0-2723 GCA_035643555.1 Acidimicrobiales bacterium
GACGGGCCATGGCAACCTCCGGTGGTCGGGATGCCTCCCGGTGGCGTGGACCCGCGGTCGCGGCCGAACTAGAGGGCCAGGAACCCCTTGGAGGGCGTCACGGCCCGGGAGGCGGGGGGGCAACTCGGACTCGGGGGTTCACCGGGTTGCACGCGCTCACCTCCTCCCGTCGGTCACTACATTGCGTCCCAGCCTAGCGTTGCCCGTCGTTCCCCGTCCCGGACCGGCGGCGGCACGACAGGCCCGGGCGGGTTCACATCATCATCACATCCGGGGACCCCTACGGTGAGGCCATGCGGCTGCTGGTGGTCGAGGACGACATCCGGATGGCTGCCCTGCTGAAGCGCGGGCTGGAAGAGGAGGGCCATGCCGTCGACATGGCCGGTGACGGCCCGGGGGCGGTGTGGATGGGTTCCGAGAACGACTACGCGGCCATCGTGCTCGACGTCATGCTCCCCGGCTTCGACGGGTTCGAGGTGTGCCGGCAGCTGCGCCAGGCCCGCAACTGGGCACCCATCGTGGTGCTCACCGCCCGCAACGAGGTGGCCGACCGGGTCGAGGGCCTCGACGCCGGCGCCGACGACTACCTGGCGAAGCCCTTCAGCTTCGCCGAGCTGTCCGCTCGGGTGCGGGCGCTGATCCGACGGGGGAGCCAGGAGCGCCCGGTGGTGGTGTCGGTGGGGGATCTGCACCTCGACCCGGCCCGGCGGCGGGCCTTCCGGGGGGACGCCGAGCTGTCCCTCTCCGCCAAGGAGTTCTCCCTGCTCGAGCTGTTCATGCGCCATCCCGGCACGGTCCTCACCCGGACGCGCATCCTCGAGCACGTGTGGGACTTCGCCTACGAGGGTACCTCCAACGTCGTCGACCAGTATGTGGCCTACCTGCGACGGAAGATCGATCGCCCCTTCGGCCGGGGAGACCTGGAGACCGTCCGTGGCGTGGGCTACCGCCTGCGGGAGACGCCCGGGGCCACCGGCATGTCCACCCCGCAGGCGGACCGCCGGGCCGCCGGCTGAGCGGTGCCGCTGCGGCTCCGGTTGGCCGTGCTCTTCGCCGCCGGAGCGGCGCTGTTCGTCCTGGGCGGTGGCTTCCTGCTCACCCATGCCCTCTCGGTGGGCATGCGCGACTCCGTGGAGAGCACCCTCCAGGCCCGGGCGGCGACCCTGACCACCACGCTGGCCGCCCACCCCACCACGGGTCCCCCGCCCTCGGGAGTCCCCACCGCGGGGGCGACCGGCCGCCGCGAGCGGGTCCAGGACGCCCAGGCGCTCCGACAGGTGCTCACCGCCCGGGGGGCGGTGCTCGACCACGCGGGGCGGGGCTCGGGGACGCCGCTGCTGACCCCGGCCGAGCTCACCGCCGCCCGCCAGGGACCCCTCTACCTGCAACGCCCGGCCTACCCCGGGGGCCACCGCTTCCTCCTCCTGGCCCAGCCCCTGCGGCACCGCACCGGCCCGGTCCTGGTGGTGGGCTCCTCCCTGGCGCTCGTGGACCAGTCCCTCGACCGGGTGGAGGTCGCCCTGGGCATCGGGGGCGCCCTCGCGGTGGCCCTGGCCGGTGTCGGCGCCTGGTTCCTGGCCCGGGCGGCCCTGACCCCGGTGGAGGCGCTGCGCCGCCAGGCCGACGACATCTCCGAGCGGGACCGCGACGCGGAGCTCGGGGTGCCGGCCACCCGGGACGAGGTGGCGGCCCTGGCCCGGACCTTCAACCGCCTCCTGGCCCGACTCCAGGGCGCCCTCAGCCGGCAACGGGGCTTCGTGGCCTCGGCGGGCCACGAGCTGCGGACGCCCCTGGCCATCCTGCGGGCCGAACTGGAGCTGGCCAACCGGGAGGGCCGGTCGCGGGAGGAGCTCGCGGCCGCCGTGGGCAGCGCCGCCGACGAGACCGAGCGCCTCGTCCGCCTGGCCGAGGACCTGCTCCTGCTGGCCCGGGGTGACGAGGCCGCGCCGGTCGTCCGACCGGTCACCCTGGACCTGGTCCCCGCCGTCACCCGGTCCGTGGAGGCCCACACCGACCGGGCCCGGCACCAGGAGGTGACCCTGGCCCTGGCGACACCGGCCCACGCCGTGCTGCCGGCCGATGAGACCAGGGTCCGCCAGATGGTGGACAACCTGATCGACAACGCGCTGCGCTTCGCCCCGGCCGGGTCGACCGTCGACGTCGGCGTGGCCGTCCAGGACACGGTGGCCCGCATCGAGGTCGCCGACCGGGGGCCCGGCTTCCCGCCCGAGTTCCTGCCCCACGCCTTCGAGCGGTTCCGCCGCCCCGACCACGACCGCAACCGGGGACACGGCGGGGGCGGGCTCGGCCTCTCGATCGTCCAGAGCCTTGCCCAGGGACATCGGGGGTGGGCGGAGGCGGCGAACCGCGCCAGCGGGGGCGCCGTGGTCTCCATCTCGCTGCCCCTCGACCCCGCCGCGAGCCAACCCGCCCGGTCCGTCGACCACCGGCGCGCCCGCCGGCACCGCGGCCTGGGCGCCAGGTAACGCCGCCGTTCACCGAAAGGACCAACCGATGGCCGAACCTGCCCACCGAGGCTCCCCGGCGGTTTCCCGCAACGGCACCGGCCGGACCCGGGCCACCCTGGCCCGGCGACTGGGGACCAGCCACCAGCGCCGGGTGTGGACCAAGCGGGCGACGAGCTGGGACCACGCCGACAACCCTGCCCTGGACCAGGTGGTGGCCGCGGTCATGGCCCAGGCGGCCCCCGAGGCCGGGATGGT
>DASQQH010000213.1:0-4688 GCA_035643555.1 Acidimicrobiales bacterium
CGGCGCCATAGCGGCCCACCCGGGCCGGGCGCTCGTCAAGGTAGGCCCGAACGAGGGCGCCGGCCTCGGCGTGCACCGGGATGGTCCGCGGCTTGGATCCCTTGCCCCACACCCGAAGCCGGGCGCCGGCATCGGGCTCGTCGAAGAGATCGCCGACGGCGGCGGCGATGGCCTCGTCGAGGCGCACCCCCGTGGCCACGAAGACGGCGTAGGCCGCCAGGTCCCGGGCCGGCCACGGGGCCCGGGCCCTGGGATCGACCTGGCCACAGACGGCGACCACCCGCTCGGCCTCGGCGTAGGAGAGGGGGACCGGATCGCCGGGCTTGGCCGCGGGCACCTCGACGGCCGGGGAGGCCATCGGGTTGGCGGCCAGCACCTGCTGGCCGACCAGGTAGCGGCAGTAGCTGGACAGGGCGGACGCGGCCCGCCTGGTGGAGGTGGGGCGGTGGCTGGCCGCGTAGCGGTTCACGGCTCTGGCCACGTATCTGGGGTGCAGATCGGCGAGGACCAGGCGCCCCAGGATCGCCCGGGCCCGGACGAAGGACCCGGCCCGGCACCCGTAGGCGGCGGCCAGGCCGGAGACGGCGGGGTCAGAGGAGGCGGCCGCCAGGGCGGCAGGGTCCGAGTACACCTCGGGGAGCGCCTTGTCGACCACGCCGGCCAGCTCGGCGCCCAGCCCGGCAAGGTCGGAGACGTAGCCGGCAACGGTCTTGGGTGCCAGCTTGCCCACGGCCTCCACCCACTCGAGGAGCCAGGTCACCAGGGGGCTTTCTGGGTCGGGAGTGTCGCCCTCGTCGAAGCTCAGCCCGGCCACCGGCCCAGGCTAGCCCTGTCCACCTCCTGGTATCGGCTCTGGGCTGGCCTCGTCCCGGGTGAGGATCCGCCGGGATGGGGGAGCGCGGTGCGGGTCGAGCCCCCTCGCCCGGGCGACCGGCCGGACCCCACAGAGTGCCCCTCGGCGCCGGAGCGGCTCCGGCGGCGCGGCGTCGCCACTCGCCGGGCAGGGGGCCCCGGGGCCCCGGGGCAGGGATCTCAGGCGAGGCGGTAGAGGATCGGCATGGCCGTGAGGTGGTTGGCCCGGAGCGTGGCGACGATGTCGGTCCAGAAGCTGGGCCTGGTGAACTGCCGGGCCATGAACCGCGCCACGCTGGTGTCCCAACGGGCGTGGTTGACGAGGGCGTAGTCGGCCTCGCCCAGGGGGGCCAGCAGGGTCGAGTTGGTGAGCCCCGTGTTGGCTGCGTACCACGCGGCCAGGTGCTCCCACACGGCGACGGCGAGCTCGGCGCGGGCCGGGTCGGCGGCGAGGTAGTTGAACAGGAACAGCCCCTGGCGGGTCCTGTCGACGTCGGCGATCTGCCGGTGACAGCGAGCGGTCATCACGTGGCGGTCCCGGGCGGCAGCCTCGATCGCGCCGAGGAGCGACCGGTAGGCGGCGGTGTCCTGGACCTCGCCGATCGCCGCGGGCGTGGGGGTCTCGATGAGCACCGCCACGTCGTAGCGTGCCGGGTGCAGGGCCGCGTGCGTGGCGGGGGAGGCGCCCGAGGTGACGGGAGGGATGACGGTCGCCCGGTACACGGTGGCCGACGTCACCGTGTCCAGGTCCTCCAGGTCCCGGGCCAGGGCGGTGCACCGGTCGAGCAGGGCCGCCCGCGCCGGGCTCGGTCCCGGGACGGGCGGCCCCGGGCGGCGGGGCGGCGCGACGGCCGCGGCCAGGTGGATGTAGCCGAAGGGGGAGGGATCGCTGAAGCGCACGGGCCGGCGGGCCCGTCGTGGCCGGGCGGTCGTCAGTTCCATCGTGGCCTCCTCGGGCCGGGGGGACACCATGATGGTAGACAGCTAAGGATTAGATGTCAAATGCTTAGATATCAACTACGATGGCACCATGCCGGTGCCCGAACGACCGCCAATCGGGGTGACCCTGGGCCGGACCGCGAAGACGGTCAGTCGTGCCTTCGACCGCACCCTGTCCGCCGCCGGGGGCTCCCTGCCGACCTGGCTCATCCTGGTCTCGCTCAAGACCGCGGCGCTGGGGAACCAGCGCGAGCTCGCTGAGGCGGCGGGGATCCGGGCAGCCACCCTGACCCATCACCTCAACACCCTCGAGACCGACGGCCTGATCTGTCGCCGGCGTGACCCGGCCAACCGGAGGGTCCACCAGGTCGACCTCACCGAGGCGGGGGAGGCGCTGTTCGTCCGCCTCGCGGGCGCGGCCGTGGCGTTCGACCGCCAGCTCCGACAGGGCCTGGGCGACGACGAGGTCGGCCGCCTCGAGGAGTTGCTCCACCGGCTCGATCGGAACGTCACCGACGGCCCGGACCCAGACCATGGATCGTGAGCCACCCCGTGCGAGGCTTGGGAGGACGCCGACCCAGACGCGTGTCGGTCCCGGCGACGGCGCGCAGCCACCGCTGCGGTCATCGCCGGCTCCCCGACCCAGGGCATGGCGCCGCCCAGGGCGCTGACGATGTCGTTCTCGACATCGATCATCGACATCGTGGCGCTCATCCCCACCGAGAGACCGGGAGTCCCGTGCCAGCCCCGGGGGTAGGCCGGGGCGGGAGCAGGGGATAGGTCTCCATCGGACCGGGGCGGCTCATCACTTGTCCGCGCCTCAGTTGTTGGCCAGGTGGTCGAGCAGCAGAGGGGCGATCCGGTCGGAGGCTGTGCTGGGGAGCCAGTGAGAGGTGCCCTCGAGGACCTTGAAGCGGTACGGAGCCTCGACGAACCGCCCGCACTGGCTGGCCGCGTGCCGGTGGATGTACTGGTCCCCGGTGCCCCAGACATAGAGCGTCGGGACCGCGACCGCCGGCGGCAGGTGGCGAAGGTCCAGGGGGAGGGCCCGGTACCAGTTGATCCGCGGGGTCATCTCCACCGGTGAGGACAGCACGGCGGCGTAGCGGTGGGCGGTGGTGGCGTCCAGGCCGTCGCGCACGAGGAGCCCGGCCGCCCGCTCGGCGCCGAGCAGGCGCAGCACCGCCTCCGGCAGCACGGGGATCTGGAAGGCCAGCACGTACCAGCTGCGGAGGGCCTGGGCGGTGCGCCGGGCCGCGTGCTGGACAGCCCGGGGGTGGGGTACGGACATGGCGGTGAGGGTGCGGACCCGGTCCGGGCGGCGGGCGGCAAGGTCCCAGGCCACCAAGGCCCCCCAGTCGTGGCCGATGAGATCAAATCGCTGGGCGCTCGCGGCATCGGCCAGGGCCAGCACGTCGCCGGTCAGCCGATCGACCGTGTAGGCCCGCCGACCGCTCGGCCGGGCGCCGGGTGAGTAGCCCCGTTGGTCGGGGGCCAGCACCCGGTAGCCGGCGCCGGCCAGCCGAGCCGTGAGCGGCTCCCAGGCATGGCGGTCCTCCGGGAAGCCGTGCAGGGCGATGACGACCCGGCCGTCGGCGGGGCCCGCATCTGCCACAGCAAACCTCAACCCGTCGTGGGTGAACGTCTCCAACGCGGCGTCAGTCGTCATCGGCCGGCGCCCCCGCTGCCCCTCCTGCCGCCGCGCGTGGCCTGGTCGCCCTGGTTGCCGTCGCCAACCTTGTGATTGTTGGTACTCATTTCCTCGAGACCGAGCCGGCCTTCCTCGAGACCGAGCTGGCCCGGCCCGTAGCCCTGGAGACGGTGCGGGATATCGCAGTGTAGGTGGGCCGGCTCGACCATGCGTCGGGCGACGTCGCGGCGGGGCGGTTGAAGGAGGTTGACGCGCCGGTCGATGCCTCTCGCGCCGCCGGCACACGGATTGGCCGCTTCGGCCCAGCTCGGAGGCCGAGGAGAGCGTCCGGCGAACGGCTGGTTGCGGCCTGTGGGTCGGCGGCGCCGGGGACAATCCCCGGCGGGCTCGACCAACGCCTCACCTGGGTGGCCAGCGCCTACCGTTCTGTCCCGGGGTCGGCGACGTGGGCCGCCCGCGGGCCGAGAGCAGTTCGGGACGAAAGCCTGGCTGCCCCGACGCCCCATTTAGGTGTGCGTTGACCGAACGCCGATAATCGCCACACCGCAGCCACGCCCAGCTCCCCCCAGCGCGCCTGTGTGGTTTCCATGAGACCATCCGCCTCCTGGCCGACATGGCCCGGAAGTCCCAGGATAACCAACCCCGTTCCAAGGGACGTGGGGGTGAGTCAACACTTCCAGACTGTCGGACGGCCTGAACCGGGGTGTGCGCCGAGACGACCTGTGACGTGGACGCGCCGCACGGGGCCCACACTTCCCGATCAGGTCCGGGTCAATACCGACCTCCGGGCTCCCGCATGGTTGCTGTTGATCACGCCAACGCACGAGACGGAGCTTCCTCTGAAGATCGTCGTCATGGCGGCACTGGGCTGATCGGGTCGATGACCGTCAAGCATCTCCGCCAGGGTGGCCACGATGCCGTGTCCGCATCGCCCGACACCGGCGTTGACACTCTCACCGGCCAGGGCCCGAAGGAGGCCCTGGCCGGCCCCAGGTGGTGATCGACCTCACCAGTTCCCCTTCATTTGAAGACATCGCCGTACTGGACTTCTTCGAGACCTCGGGCAACCACCTTCTCCCGGGCGACGCCGCAGCCGGCGTCACTCACCATGTTGCCCCATCCTCGTCGGAATCGACCGGGCCGACAATGGATGTTTCCTCGGCAAGGCCCGCAAAGAGAAACTGATAGAGGCCTCCGGCATCCCCCACGCCATCATCCGCTCGACCCAGTTTCTAGAATTCCTCGG
>DASQQH010000214.1:0-2360 GCA_035643555.1 Acidimicrobiales bacterium
GCGAGGATCCGCTGGACACGGGGTCGCAGGTCCTCCAGCGGGAACACATCGTCCAAGAGTCCGCTCTCGAGCAGCGTCTCGGCCCGTTGGGCATCCGGGGGCAGCGGGCGTCCGAGAAGCGACGCCGCCACCCGGGGACCGGTATAGCCGACCAGAGCCTCGGGCATGGCGAAGGCGAAGCTGCCCAGCGACGCCCAGGATGCCAGGACTCCCCCCATCGTCGGATGGGCCATGTACACGATCAGGCAGCCGCCACCGGCACGGTAGCGACGGGCTGCGGCCGCCGTCTTGGCCATCTGGACAAGGGCCAGGGGCCCTTCCTGCATCCGGGCCCCGCCCGACGCGGACAGCGCCAGCACCGGGACCCCGGCCGCCGCGGCTTGCTCGAACGCACGGGCGATCCGTTCCCCGGCGGCCACCCCCATGGTGCCGGCCATGAAGTCGTACTCGCTGACGATCAGGGCAACCGACGTGCCGTGGACCGTTGCCATGCCCGTGAGGACCGATTCCGAGGACCCCGACTCCGTCGTGGCGCGGGACAACCGTTCCGGGTAGGGGGCGGAGTCGGCGAAGTTGAGGGGATCCCGGGACACCACCTGGTCGTCCCAGAGGACGAAGCTCCCTGGGTCGACGACGGTTGCCACCGCCTCGTGCCCCGAGGCCGTCCTCAACGCAGTCCGCTCCCCTGGTCGGCCCCACCCGCGCCACCGGCCCCGTCCTCCGCCAACCAACGGCGGACCGGGATCGTGTGCTCCCCGTGAAGGGGAGGAGCCACATGTCGCCGTCGCATCCCCTGGGAGAGGCGCACAGCGGGACCGGGAAGCCGGACGGCACCGATGGTCGGGTGCTCGGCCTCCACGATCAACCCCTGACTGGCCACCTGCTCGGATCGATAGACGCGATCGAGGGTCTTGATCTCCCCCGCTGGCACACCGGCCTGGGCGAGGCGCCGTAACCAGGATCCCACCCCCGCCTGGCTCAGCCGCTCCTCGATAAGCGCCGTCAGGACGTCCCGGTGCTCATACCGCTGGGCATTGTGGGCGAACCGCGTGTCATCGGGATCCAATCCCACGATCTCCGCGAAGGAACGCCAGAGCGAGTCGTTGCCCACGGCGATCTGGATGATCCCGTCACGACAGCGGAACGCCCCGTAGGGGGTGACGGTCGGGTGGTGGTTCCCCTGAGGCCCCGGAACCTCACCGGTCAGCAGCCACCTCGTGCCTTGGAACGTGTGCACCGCCACGCTGCTGGCCAGGAGGGATGTGCTCACGACCTGCCCTTCTCCGGTCCGCGTCCGTTGATGGAGGGCCGACACCACGCCGAGAGCCCCGAAGATACCGGTGAGGATGTCCGAAATAGGAATCCCCATCCTCAACGGATGCTCAGCGTCGGGCCCGGTGAGGCTCATGAGCCCGGATTCTCCCTGCACGATCTGGTCGTAGCCCGGTCGCCCCGTCTCTGGGCCATCCGGTCCGAAGCCGCTGATGGAGAGGATGACCAGCCCTGGGTTGCGTTCGCGCATCCTGGCATGTGCCAATCCCAGGCGATCCAGCACACCCGCCCGAAAGTTCTCGACGACGACGTCTGCCCGCTCGAGTAGCCGCAGGAGGGTCTCGTGATCACCCGGATCCGCCAGGTCGAGAACGATCGATTCCTTGTTGCGGTTGGTGCTCAGGAAGTAGGTGCTCTGCGCCTGGTCCGGTGGCCCGACGAAGGGTGGCCCCCAGGTTCGCGTGTCATCGCCCTTCCCGGGCCGCTCTACTTTGATGACCCGCGCGCCGAAATCCGCCAGCAGCATGGTCGCATACGGGCCAGCCAGTACCCGGGACAGGTCCACGACCAATAGATCACCGAGGGCCTCGGTCTCCATCGAGCTACCGCGGTCCCGTCCGGTTCAGACCCATACGGCCGCGACTGGCCGCTGCTGTCCCGTTCCCTTGCCCAGCGTCGCCTGGTCGCCACGCCACGGCCACGTTCCACTCCGGGTCCGCCACAACCCTGCCGCCCTTCTGCTCGCTGACATTTCGTCAGCAAGTGGTCTAGCCACTGGCTCAATAGGTGAGCTTATGAGCGACCCTCGCAGGTGTCAAGAGCTGTAGAGTGCGGAACATGGGGTGGATCGAACCGAGCAGCGCGGAGCTCCGTCCGCCGCAGCGCGTCCGGCTGTACGAGGAGCTGGAACGCCAGCTGCGCCAGTACATCCGTGACGCCGGTCTCCGACCCGGAGACCGCTTCCCCACCGAGCGGGAGCTCGCTGATCAGCTGGCGGTCAGCCGTACCTCGGTGCGTCAGGCGATCGTCTCCCTCCAGGTCCAGGGTTTGGTCGAGGTCCGCCACGGCGACGGCATGTACGTGCGCCG
>DASQQH010000215.1:0-5114 GCA_035643555.1 Acidimicrobiales bacterium
CGTCCCGTCTCCAACCTCAGGCGCGAGGCGGCTGGCGTCCCCCCGCGGGCGGCGAGGCCCACGTCGAGGCGATCGGCGAGGCCCGTCCCGTGGGGATCGGTGGCCGCCACGACCCGCTCGGGGCGGCGCTCGACCCAGCCCAGGGCGACGGGGCGGCCCAGCGGTTCGGCCCCGAGCAAGCCGCCGAGGTGTGGTCGCTCTCGGACCGGTCGAGGCGGTAGCGGGTCAGGGGCCGACGCGTCGGCGGGTCCCAGTCGACGCCGGGGGCGGCGAGGTGCGCCCGCCGACATCGGTGAGGACGACGCGCCGTGCCCGTCCGGCGCCCACAACCGGGCCGTCGCCGGTGGGGCCGGGGTGCCCGACGCGGCGCAACCCCGCTGGCGCCAGGCAGGGGCGCACTGCAGCCCCACGGGCCAGATGGGGCAGGTCGCCGCCCCGGCGGCGCCGCGCAGGTGGTTCCTGGCCGGCGGCTGCCGGGAGGTCACCGGGCACGGCGGATGGCCCGGGCGACGCTGTCCAGCAGCCGGCCGGTGAGCTCCCGGCGGCACACCAGCAGGTCCGCCTGGAAGGGGTCAGGCTGGTTGTAGCGGAGGGGGGAGCCGTCGATGCGGGACGCATGGAGCCCGGCGCTGCGGGCCACGGCCACCGGGGCGGCCGAGTCCCACTCGTGGTGGCCGCCGGCGTGGAGGTAGGCGTCGGCCTCGCCCCGGAGCACGGCCATGGCCTTGGCCCCGGTCGAGCCCATGGGCACCAGGTCGCCGCCCAGGTGCTCGGCCACCGCCTCGGCGAACGCCGGGGGGCGGCTGCGGCTCACCACGAGGCGGAGGCGGTCCCCCGGGGCCCCCCCGAGCCGGGGGGGGTGGGCCGTGGTGTAGGTCACCCCGAGGGCGGGCAGGGAGACGGCCCCGGCCACGGCCTCGCCGTCGACGGCCAGGGCCACGTGGACGGCGAAGTCGTTGCGCCCCTCCGCGTACTCGCGGGTCCCGTCCAGGGGGTCGACGAGCCACACCGCCGACCGCCCGAGGCGGGCCGGATCGTCGGTGCCCTCCTCGGAGAGGACCGCCTGGTCGGGGCGAACCGCGGCGAGGGCCCGGGCCAGGTACTCCTGGGCCACGGCGTCCCCGGCGCCGCCCAGGTCCGCCCCGGCCAACACCGCGCCGTTCCGCACCTCCATCACCAGCCGCCCGGTCGAGGAAGCGAGGCGCGTCGCCAGTTCCCCGTCGCTCAGGTCTGCCGTGTGGTCATCGCTCACCGCTGCCCCCAGCTGGAAGCTCCGGCCGCCGAGTGGGCCGCTCCGGGTAGCCAATCAGGCGTCGGCGGGTGCTCGCACGATCAGCACCGGGCAGGAGGCATGGGCGGCGCAGGCGTGGCTCACCGAGCCCAGGACGAGGCCTGCGACGGCTCCCCGACCCCGGTTGCCCACCACCAGCAGCTGCGCCCCCTCGGCCGCCTCGACCAGGACCTTGGCCGGGTTGCCCCGGGCCACCTCGGGGACGGCCTCGACGTCCCCGGGCACCCCCGCCAGGGCCTCGGCCAGGGCCTCCTTGGCCGCCTGGGTCTCCTCCTCGGCGACCTGGGCCGGCCAGGGGCCCACCGGGGTGAGGTAGAAGTAGTCGGGGATGCGCCAGACCAGCACGGCCTGGACGACGGCCCCGCGCCAGCGCGCCTCGGCGACCGCCGCGTCCAGGGCGGCGAGCGAGGCCGGCGAGCCGTCGATGCCCACCACCACCCGGGGCCGGCCCGGCTCCCCCTTCGCCGGCAGGTGCTTCGGTCTGGTCATGGCCCATGGTCGGTCGGCCCGGCCCGGCCCGGGCAGGGCCGGAAGTCCCTTTCCCGCCTCGGCCCGGCGCCCCGGTAGGGTCTGGGCGGTGGGCCGCGCTGGGGACGAGACGGCCGGTGCGACGCGGTGGGCGAGGCTCACCCGCCGCCGGTCCCTCCAGAAGCCAGGGTCACCACTGAAGAGGGCCACCGAGCCCTCCTCGGCTGAACGCCCACGCTCGGCTGAAGGAGGACCCGGTGACCCTGGACCATGCTGCACTGTCGGACCTGCTGGACGCGATCCGCGCCGGGGGGGAACATCGCCGTGATCCGCAAGGGGATGGAGCTCGTGCTCCAGGCCCTGATCGAGGCTGAGGTGGCCGACGAGATCGGCGCGGATCGCTACGAGCGGGGCGAGCCCACACGACCTGGCGCAACGGCTACCGGGACCGCCTGGTCTCCGCCAACGCTGGGGACGTTGAGCTCAAGACGCCAAGCCACACCGGGGGAGCTTCTTCCCCTCGGTCCTCGAGTGGCGCCGACCGGCACGGTGTAACGCCACACGTCAATAACGCCATACGTTATCCCGTGGTTCGTGCGGCGGTCCTTCGCCGACAAGGACACCGAGCGGGTTTGGCGCCGTGAGCGCTCGCGGCGGCTCGACGTGCCCACGCAGCGAGCAGCGCTGCGCAAGCTGGCGGTCCTCGATGCCGCCGAGGTCCTCGGCGACCTTCGGGTCCCACCGGGCAACCGCCCCGACAACCTGGCCGGCAACCGCGCCGAGAAGCACAGCGTCAGGATCAACCAGCGGTGGCGTGTCTGCTTCCGGTGGAGCGCCGGCGGCGCCGACGACGTCGAGATCGTGGACCACCACTGAGCGAGGAGCCTCCCATGACAGCGAGCGATGCAATCACCCCGATCCACCCCGGCGAGATCCTGGATGAGGAGTACCTGGCCCCACTCGGCATCACCCAGCACCGTCTCGCCGTCGCCATCGGTGTCCCGCCCCGGCGGATCAACGAGATCGTGCACGGCAAGCGCCGCATCAGCGCGGACACGGCGTTGCGGCTGGCCCGCTACTTCGGGACCTCGGAGCGGTTCTGGATCAACCTCCAGAGCCGCTACGACCTCGAGGTGGAGCGGGACCGGATCGGCCCGTCCCTCGCCGAGATCCGCCCTCTGCGCAGCGCCTGACGGCGGCCGGCCGGTCGGGCCGATGGGCTCCCCTGCAGAGGACCACGCCTGCTGCCGGACGTCAACCCAGCGGTCGGGACCGCCGGGCGGCGGCCAGCACCCCCGACGCGCCGAGCGGGCGTGTGCTCCTGTTCAGGAGCCATGGAGGGCCAACGTCGGACACCACCGGAAACCCCGTTCATCCGGGGCTCGGGCCCGCGTGGCCCCGAGCGGACGGTCGACGGGCTCCGCCGGGTGGTCGGGGCTGTGCAGGTTGGTGCCGTGAGGCCCCGGCGATCGAGGACGGCACCGATGACCGTTCCCGTTCCGGGCGGGGGCCTCGTCCCGGCCCTCGCCATCGACGGGCGGGAGGCCATCTCGACCGGCCTGACGCCGGGGTGGCCTCCTCGGGTGTGCGGCCACTGCCGCCGCGGTCGAGATCGTCCTGGCGGGAGCCGGCCGCACGAGGCCGTGGCGTGGCCGGACCACTGCGTCGGTGGCCCCCGGCGACCCCTGGTGGCCGTCCGTGCGGGGCCACGGGCCGGGGGGAGGCCGGCTGAACCGCCGTTCCCGGTGATCCTCGGCCTCGGCCCCCTGGCCCGGACGCTCGACCTCGTGGTCCGGGGTGCCGGCGCCCACGGCCTGGCCGGTCTGGCCCGGTCGGGGCGCCCACCTTGACCGTCGGGGGCGTGGCCCTCAAGACTCGCCCCCCGTGGACTACGGCGTCTTCCTTCCGGTCTCGGGCCGGGCCTGTGCCCGGGAGGGGCTCATGGACGCCGCCCGGGAGGCCGAGGCCCTCGGCTTCTCCACGGTGTGGGCGGCCGACCGCATCGTCATCCCCTGGGAGATCACCACCCCCTACGCCTACTCGTGGTCGGACTCCTTCATCGTCCCCCCGGAGAAGCCCTTCCTCGAGTCCCTCACCGTGCTGGCCTTCCTGGCCGGGTGCACCGAGTCCCTGCGGCTCGGGGTGAGCGTGCTGGTCATGCCCTACCGGGACCCGGTGTCCTGGGCCAAGGTGGCCGCCACCATCGACTGGCTGTCCAACGGGCGCTTCGTGCTGGGGGTGGGGGTGGGGTGGATGGCCGAGGAGTTCGCCGCCCTGGGCCGGGAGGACCTCTTCTCCCGCCGGGGCCAGGTGGGCGACGAGCACCTGGAGATCCTGGCCAACCTCCTCGCCGAGGACCACTGCAGCTTCGACGGGAGCGACTACGCCTACCGGGACATCGCCTTCTACCCCAAGGGCCACGACCGGGCCCGGCCCATGCCGGTGTGGTGCGGGGGCGAGGGGGCCCCGGCCCGGCGGCGGGCCGGCCGCTACGGCGACGCCTGGTTCCCCTATCTCACCCGGGTCACCCCCGAGGCCCTGGCCGCGGACCACGAGGACGTGCGCCGCCACGCGGAGGCCGCCGGCCGGGACCCCGACGAGGTCAGCCTGAGCTGCTGTCTGTCCGTGGAGGTCACCGAGGAGGACGTGCCCGAGGAGCCCGACCTGGCCCGGGGCAGCCCCGACCAGCTCGCCTCCCGCCTGGCCGCCCTGGAGGCGGTGGGGGTGGACCACGTGGCCCTGCAGTTCCTCGTGGGCCGCTACCCCGAGCGCCTGGACCAGATGCGCCGGCTCTCGGCGGCGCTCCCCCGACCCGAGCCGCGGGGCTAGGCGGTGGCGAGGCCCGGGGCCGCCCCGGCCCGACGACGGGTGGTGGTCACCGGGGGGAGCGGGGGGATCGGGCGCGCCCTGCTGGCGGCCTTCGCCGGGGAGGGCCACGAGGTGGTGGCCATGGCCCGGGACCCAGAGGCCCTGCGGGCCGCGGTGGCCACCGTGGGGGCCTCGTCGGGGGGGGAGGTGGTGCCGGTGCCCTGCGACGTGGCCGACGAGGAGGCGGTGGCCGCGGCCTTCGCCGGTTTCTCCCGGGTCGACGTGCTGGTCACCGGCGCCGGGGTGGCCGAGGCGGCCCCGCTGGCCCGCACCACCCTCGCCGCCTGGCGCCACCACCTGGACGCCAACGCCACCGGCACCTTCCTGTGCGCCCGGGCCGTCCTGCCGGGGATGGCCGAGGCCGGGTGGGGGCGGATCGTCGCCGTGGCCTCCACGGCCGCCCGGGTGGGGAGCCGGTACACCGCGGCCTACACCGCCTCCAAGCACGCCGCCCTGGGCCTGGTGCGTGCGGTGGCGGCCGAGGTGG
>DASQQH010000216.1:0-2590 GCA_035643555.1 Acidimicrobiales bacterium
GATCCTCGCCTACTACGAACACCTCGGCGGGGCGAATTCCTACCTCGGGGCGCCCGTCAGCGCCGAGTACGCCGTGGCGGGCGGCGAGGGCCAGGACTTTGCCGGCGGGTCCATCTACTACTCGCCCGCCACTGGGGCCCACGCCGTCCACGGGGCGATCCTCGCCCACTACCGCGCCCTGGGCGGGCCGGCCGGAGTCCTCGGGTTCCCGACCTCCGACGAGACCGGGGTGGGCGACGGGGTGGGCCGGTTCAACACCTTCGCCGGGGGAAACGGCGGCGCCATCTACTGGACGCCCGCGACGGGGGCGTGGTCGGTGCACGGGGCGATCCTGGCCCACTACCGGGGCCTTGGCGGGCCCACCGGGTTCCTCGGCTACCCGATCACCGACGAGACCGGGACCCCCGACCGGGTGGGGCGGTTCAACACCTTCGCGGGCAACGGCACAGGCCGGGGAGCCGTCTACTGGACGCCCGCGACGGGGGCGTGGTCGGTGCACGGGGCCATCTACGCCAAGTGGGCCTCGCTCGGCTGGGAGCGCAGCGCGCTCGGCTACCCGACCTCCGACGAGTACGCCATTCCCGGGGGGCGGCGGAACAACTTCGTCCACGGCACCATCTCCTGGGATGCCGCCACAGGTGCCACCACCGTCGCTTTGGCCAGCCCTTACACCAACCCCCTCCGCGGTCTTGGCGCGCTGACGGCCCTGCGCATCGACCAAGGGGTCGACTACGCGGGCTCCGGCCCCGTCTACGCCCTGGGTCCCGGGACCATCCTCGACACGGCGAGCGCCGGCTGGCCCGACGGCACCTACATTGCCGAGCGCCTGTCCACCGGGCCGGCTGCGGGCCAGGTGGTCTACGTCTCTGAGAACATCACCCCGACCGTGCAGGTCGGCCAGCAGGTGAACGCCAACACGGTCATCGGGATGGCCCACGACGCCTCGCCCTACATCGAGACTGGCTGGGGCGATCCCTCGGGGGTCCCCCAGGCACTCGCCGCTGGCCAGTACGACGGCAGCGACCCCACCGCCTACGGCCTCAACTACTCCCAGCTCCTCCAGAGTCTGGGCGCACCGCCCGGGATCATCGACGGACCGGTGACCGGCAGCCTCCCACCGGGGTGGCCGACCTGGTGAGGGCCGCCTTCAGGGAGGCCGACCTGTACCGCCTGCCAGGAGCGGCTCGGGTGATGTCCCGGGTCGGGAGTCGTGGCCGGCTCACAGCGGCGGCTCGGTGTGGAGACATGGCCGCGGGGGCGGCGTGGGGACCAGGGCAGGAGGACCCCTGCACCGCCTACAATCTGCGTTATCGGCGGTTCCGCTCTGGATGCCTCGTCCGGCCAGCCCCGGCCACCCGGGCGCGGCGAGCAGCCACCGTGCCCAGACACCCGGCGACCGCCCGCCCGACGTGGCGCCGTTTCGGACGCTGACGACATGGCCGGGTGGCGTCAGCCACCGGCTGGGCCTGGGCCCAGCGAGATCCCCGTCCGGCGCCGGTCCTGGGCTGGCGCCGGACGACCACCGGTCGGTGGCCACCGCGTCCGGCCGCCAGACCGCCCGGCTGGCGGCCACCGCGCCCGGCTGTCCGGCAGCCATGCAAACGTGTGTTCGCCCTCGGCGACGGAGGCGGCGTGCCCGCTCCTACGCCCCAGCGAGACGTGACCGGAGCATGGCCTGCTGGGCCCCGTGGCGGCCACACAGCCCCAGCGCGGCGTCCTCGGCGAGCTGGCCACATCCCGCACGCCGGCACACCGGCGGACGGGTCATCATCCGACGCAGCGTGCTCAGGGCCTCGGCCTCGATCTCGGCGACCCTCCCGACGCCCATCGCGCCGCGGCGCGGGTCGCCACTGGGCATCATGGCGCCGACCTCGGCGGGCGCGTGCGGCGCCTGGCCGTCGAGGCCGAACCTGAGGGCCACCACCCGGGCCTCGTCCTCTGCCAGCAGACTGATCATCGAGCAGGGACAGCGCCTGTCCTCTGCGTCCTCATCTTGGCCAAAGCCGTAGACGGCCATCACCAGCAAGTCGTGGGTTCGCGGACACCCCGTCATGACGACGCCTCCCCTCCGAGTCTCCAACCTCACCTCTGGTCCCACACAGTCCCAGGGCCCCCGCCGGTCAAAGCTTCAGGTCGCTATCTTTCCCCCGACCGAGCGGTGCGCTCCGGCCACTGTCACCAGTACCCGCTCGGCTCCCGCGGCGCCCTGTCCGGGTGCATGTTACTCATCGGCGGGGTGGGTTGCAGAGGACGTGGCGTCTCCCCTGCTAAGGCCATGAGATGCCCGCGCCACGTCCCCACCAGGTCCTGCCCACCGGCCTGGTCCGGTTCCACCGAGGCGGGACCGACGCCGGAACGACGTGCCTGGTGGGGCCACCAGCCTGGTCCTCCCTCACCGGCCGAGGTGCTCGACGACCTCGGCCCCCGGGAGGGCGGTGATCGCCGCCCCGGAGAGGACCAGCTTCGAGGTCCGAAGGCCGCTCCCGACCACGACCCGGGGGTGTCCGGCAACCCTGGGGTCAACCAGGACCGGCCAGTCCTCGGGCAGGCCCACGGGGGTGATGCCGCCATGGGCCATCGTCGAGGCCTC
>DASQQH010000217.1:0-5479 GCA_035643555.1 Acidimicrobiales bacterium
TCGGCCTCGGCGATGGCCGCCACGTGGGGTCCCAGGCGGCCCAGGGTGGGGCGGTCGAGGCCGATGGCGTGGACCTGGCGGACGAAGTCGTCGACCCCCAGGGCGCTGGCGAAGCGCGCCGAGCCGTTGGTGGGCAGCACATGGCTGGGACCGGCCAGGTAGTCCCCCACGGCGGCGGGGGCGAAGGCACCGGTGAACACGGCCCCGGCGTTGTGCACGAGCGGCAGGAGGTCCTCGGCGCCCTCGACCAGCAGCTCCAGGTGCTCGGGGGCGATGGCGTTGGCCACCGCCAGGGCGGCCTCGGGGCCGTCCACCAGGACGGTGTAGCCGCCCTCGGCGAGGGTGGCCTCGATCTCGTCGCGGCGGGGGGAGGCCTCGACCAGGCGGGCCACCTCGGCGCCCACGGCGTCGGCCACCTCCTCGGACCAGGTGACCAGCCACGCCAGGCCGTGGGGGCCGTGCTCGGCCTGGACCACCACGTCGATCCCGGCCCAGGCGGCCGGGATGGTGGCATCGGCCACCACCACCACCTCCGAGGGCCCGGCGAAGGCGGCCGGGACCCCCACCTGCCCCGCCACCTCCCGCTGGGCCACCGACACGTAGAGGTTCCCCGGCCCGACGATCACGTCCACCGGCGCCACGCTCTCGGTCCCGTAGGCCATGGCCCCGATGGCCTGGGCGCCGCCCACCCGGTAGACCTGGTCCACCCCGGCGATGGCCGCGGCGGCCAGGGTGGGGGCGGCCACGGTCCCGTCCCTGCCCGGGGGCACGCACAGCACCACCTCCCCCACGCCCGCCACCCGCGCCGGCACGGCGGTCATCAGCACGGTCGAGGGGTAGGCCGCCCGTCCCCCCGGGACGTAGCACCCGGCCCGGGCGACCGGGCGGCGCAGGGTCCGCACCACCACACCGTCGCCCTCGTAGGGGCCGACCTCGACCACACTGTGGCGGTGGAAGCCCTCGATGGCCCCGTGGGCCGCCTCGAGGGCGGCCCGCAGGTCCCCCGGGATGGCCTCCAGCGCCTCCTTGCAGGCCTCCCGGGGCACGACCGGGCCGTCCACCACGGCGCCGTCGAAGCGCTCGGTGAGCGACCGCAGGGCCGCGTCCCCGCCAGCACGGACCTGGTCCAGGATGCTGCGCACCTCGGCGGTGGGCAGGGCCGTGGCCGCCGCCGGGCGGGGCAGGTGGGGGGTGGGGTCACCGGTGACACCCCGCAGGTCGAGTCGCGCCAGCATGGGCGTCTCATGCTAGCGGTGGGGGCCCTGGTCTCCCGGGCCCGGTCCGGTCCCCGGGGACGCCATCATGGGCCCATGAGCGGCGCGGCGTCCGAACTGTCCTCCCTCGCCTCGGCCCTGGAGGAGCTGACCCGGCGGGTGACCGCCATCGCCGACGGGTACGCCTCGGCCCGGCGGGACGACGTGGCCGGTGAGCTGTACGCGGCCGAGCGGGCCCTGGTGGGTGCCCACCGCCGTCTGGCCAGGATCGTCGACGCCGACCGTGGCGACCGCGCCCACCTGCGTGGCCCCGGGTGACACGGCCGACCTGGGCCCGGATACACTAACGGCGCCCCGAAGGGCGCCGCTAGCGGAGCAGGCCAGGCGGCGGATCCTGGCAAGCTCTGCGGAACCAGGTGGCGGGAACCGGTTCCGTATGAATGTAGAATACCCCCTCCCCTGCCCCCCTGACGCCTCAGGTAGGCGATTTTTTTTGACCCCCCCGACCTGGCGCGTCCGCCCTGGTGGGAGGGCTCGACCCCGGGCGCAGGGGGACCCGGGAGGAGGGACAGAAGTCGGACAGGACGCAGGCCTCGCACCGGGGGGTCCGGGCCCGGCAGACGGCCCGACCGTGGAGGATCAGCCGCAGGCTGAGGACGCCCCGGTCCCGGCCCGCCACCATGGGCCCCACCTCCGCCTCGATCTTGTCGGCGTCGGTGGCGGTGGTGAGACCCAGTCGCCGGGAGAGGCGCGCCACGTGGGTGTCGACCGGGAGCCCCGGGAGCCCGAAGGCCACGCTGCGCACGACGTTGGCCGTCTTGCGCCCCACCCCGGGCAGGCTGGTGAGGTCCCCCATCGACGAGGGGACCTCCCCCCCGAAGCGCTCCTCGAGGGCCAGGGCCATGGCCCGCAGGCTCCTGGTCTTGCTCCGGAAGAACCCGGTGGAGCGGATCAGGTCCTCCAGGCGGGCCTCGTCGGCGGCCGCCAGGGCCCCCGGGGTGGGGTAGGCGGCGAACACCTCGGGGGTCACCTCGTTCACCCGCTCGTCGGTGCACTGGGCGGAGAGGATGGTCGCCACCAGGAGCTGGAAGGGCCCCTCGTGGCGCAGGGCGCAGAGGTCCCGGGCGTCGCCCGGATAGGCCTGGGCCAGGCGGGCGACGGTCTCCCGGGCCCGGCCCTTGGGGCTTCGGGGTCGGGCCATCGGCCGGCGAGGCTACCGTCGGGGCACGTGGTCCGCCTCGAAGTCAAACGGCGCATGGGCGAAGCCGACATCGCCGCCATCTCCACCCTCCTCCACGTGGCCGCGGTCGCCGACGACCACCGGCCCCTCGGCGAGCACCAGTGGCTCGACCTGGTCCAGGGGGGTCGCACCGGCTTCGCCGGGTTCGTCGCCTGGGAGCCGGGCCATCCCCACCCGGTGGGCTACGCCCAGGTGAGCCGGGGCGAGAGTGGTGACCACTCCTGGGCGGTGGAGATCGTGGTCGACCCCCATCACCGGGACCTCGCCAGCTCCGTGGGCGCCGACCTGCTCCACGCCGCTTTGGGCGAGGTGGCCCAGGCGGGCGGCGGCCACCTCCACCTGTGGGTCCCCAAGCCCCGCCCCTACCACGACCAGGTGGCCGAGACCGGCGGCCTCCACCGGGGACGTGACCTCTACCAGATGCGTCGGCCGCTCCCCGTCGGGGGCGAGCCCCCGGCCCTGCCCACGAGGGCGTTCCGGCCGGGCCAGGACGAGGAGGCGTGGCTGGGGGTCAACAACCGGGCCTTCGCCTGGCACCCCGAGCAGGGGGGCTGGGACCTCGACACGCTCCGACGCCGGGAGCAGGAGCCCTGGTTCGACCCGGCGGGGTTCCGCCTCCACGAGGAGGACGGGACCCTGGCCGGCTTCTGCTGGACCAAGGTCCACGCCGATCTGACCCCACCCGAGGGGGAGATCTACGTGGTGGCCGTCGACCCCGCCTTCCAGGGGCGCCACCTCGGCCGGGCCCTCGTCCTGGTGGGCCTGGACTGGCTGGCCCGGGCGGGGCTCACCACGGCCATGCTCTACGTCGACGCCTCCAACGAGGCGGCCCTCGGCCTCTACCGGGACCTCGGCTTCGACGTCGACCACATCGACCGGGCCTACGTCGGCGACGTCCCCCCGGCGGGCGACGGCGGGGGGCCCGGGCCTTTCTAGGCCACCCCGGCCGCCCCCAGGGCGTGGCCGACGCCGTAGGTGATCCCCGCCGCCACCCCCGACAGCAGGAGCTGGCGGGCCGCCGAGTGGAGCCAGGACCGCCCGGTGAACAGGGACAGGGCCGCGCCCACGGCCACCGCCGCCACCGCCCCGATGGCGACGGAGGCCAGCAGGGCGGTCTCGCCGGCGACCAGGAACCAGGGGATCAGGGGCAGCACGGCCCCCAGGGCGAAGGACCCGAGCGACGACACCGCCGCCTGCACCGGGGAGCCCAGCTCACCGGGGTCCAGGCCCAGCTCCTCCCGGGCGTGGGTGTCGAGGGCCATGTCGGTGTCCTGGGACATGGCCGCGGCCAGCTCCTTGGCCATCTCCGGGTCCAGGCCCCGGCGCTCGTAGAGGTGGGCCAGCTCCCGCCGCTCCGCCGCCGGGCGCCGCTCGATCTCGGCCCGCTCGACCGCCAGCTCACGCTCCAGGAGCTCCCGCTGGGCCCGCATGGAGACGTACTCCCCCGCGGCCATGGAGCAGGCGCCCGCCACCAGCCCCGCCAGCCCGGCCAGGCGCACCGGGCCGGGGCCGGCGGCGGCTCCGGCCACGCCCAGGATGAGCGAGACGTTGGAGACCAGCCCGTCGCTGACCCCGAACACCGCGGCCCGGGCGGCCCCGCCCTGGACGTCGCGGTGGTGGTGCTCGGGGAGGCCGTCGTGGCCGGCCCGACCTTCGGCGGTGGCCGGGGCGACGGGCTGGGGGCTCCCCGGGGCGGCGTGGGACTCGGCCATGCCCTCACGCTACCCGGGCCCACCGGGGCCGGGCCGACGGGCGGACCGGGGGTCGGGGGCCGGCGGCACTACCCTCGTCCCGTGAGCCGTTTCGACCTCACCCGCCAGGGGCTGGCCGACATCCTCGTCGGTGAGCCCCCCTACCGGGTGGGGCAGGTCTGGTCCGGGCTGTACCGCCGCCTGGCCGAGCCGGGTGAGATGACCGACCTCCCCGCCGCCCTGCGCGCCCGGCTCGGCGACGACCCCCGTCTGGCCCCGGCCCTGGCCCTGGAGGTCGAGACCCGCAGCGACGCCGACCAGACCCGGAAATGGGGGTGGCGGCTGGCCGACGGGGCCAGGATCGAGACCGTCCTCATGCACTACCCGGACCGCTCGACGGCCTGCGTCTCCAGCCAGGCCGGGTGCGCCATGGGGTGTGGCTTCTGCGCCACCGGCCAGGCGGGCCTGACCCGGAGCCTCACCACCGGGGAGATCGTGGAGCAGGTGGTGCGTGCCGCCCGGGCCTGCCGGGACGAGGCCCGACGGCTGTCCAACGTCGTGTTCATGGGCATGGGCGAGCCCCTGGCCAACTACCGCCGGGTGTGGGCGGCCATCGAGGCCATCCACGCCCACCTGGGGCTCTCCTCCCGCCACCTCACCGTGTCCACGGTCGGGCTGGTGCCCGGCATCCGCCGCCTGGCCAGGGAGGACCTGGCGGTGTCCCTCGCCGTCTCCCTCCACGCGGCGACCGACGAGGTGCGGGACCGGCTGGTGCCCGTGAACCGCCGGTGGCCCCTGGGCCAGCTGGTGGCGGCCTGCGAGGACTACACGTCGGCCACGGGGCGGCGGCTGTCGTTCGAGTGGGCCCTCATCGACGGGGTGAACGACCGCCCCGGCGACGCGACCGCCCTGGCCGCCCTCGCCCGTCCCCTGCGGGCACATGTGAACCTGATCCCCCTCAACCCCACCCCCGGGTGGCCCACCCGGGGCACCCCGGCGCCGGGGGTGGCGGCCTTCGCCGCGGCGCTGGTGGACCAGGGGGTGGCCACCACGGTCCGCCGCACCCGGGGCAGCGACATCGGAGCGGCCTGCGGGCAGCTCGCCTCGCCGCGGCGGGGAGACCGATCGCCGGGTGCGGGCCCCCTGGCCCTGGCAGACTGACGCCATGGCCTACAAGCCTGAGCGCCGGTGGGTGAACCCCCACCAGCCCCAGACCCTCCAGATCGGCGTCATCCTTCTGTACCTCAACGCCGCGTTCTTCGTCGTCTTCGCCATCCTGGAGCGGGGCTTCAACCTGTACGGTCTGGCCCTGGCCGCCGCGGGGACCGTGGGGG
>DASQQH010000218.1:0-4242 GCA_035643555.1 Acidimicrobiales bacterium
AGGGCAGCCCCTGGGCCATGAGCAACGCACCCAGGTTGGCGTAGCCGATGCCGAGCTCCCGGAAGGCGCGCGTCGTCTCGGCGATCTTCTCCGTCGGGTAGTCGGCGTTACCGACGATGATCTCCTGGGCGGTGAAGATCACCTCGACCGCCGCCTTGAAGCCCTCGACGTCGAACGTGCCGTCCTCCTCCAGGAACTTGAGGAGGTTGAGGCTGGCCAGGTTGCACGCCGAGTTGTCCAGGTGGACGTACTCCGAGCAGGGGTTCGAGGCGGAGATCCGCCCCGTCGCCGGGGCGGTGTGCCAGCGGTTGATGGTGGTGTCGAACTGCATGCCCGGATCGGCGCACTCCCAGGCGGCCTTGGCGATCTGGCGGAACAGGTCCCGGGCCCGCACGGTCTGGACCACCTCGCCGGTGGTGACCGCCCGCAGCCCCCACTCGCGGTCGGCGACCACGGCCTCCATGAACTCGTCGGTCACCCGCACGGAGTTGTTCGCGTTCTGGTACTGGAGGGAGTGGCTGTCCTTGCCGTCCAGGTCCATGTCGAAGCCGGCGTCGGCCAGGGCCCGGGCCTTGCGCTCCTCCAGGGCCTTGCACCACACGAAGTCCTCGATGTCGGGATGGTCGACGTCGAGGACGACCATCTTGGCCGCCCGACGGGTCTTGCCCCCGCTCTTGATCGTCCCCGCCGAGGCGTCGGCGCCCCGCATGAAGCTCACCGGGCCCGAGGCCGTGCCGCCGCCGGCCAGGGCCTCCTTGGAGGAACGGATCCTGGACAGGTTGACCCCGGCCCCCGAGCCACCCTTGAAGATGACCCCCTCCTCGGTGTACCAGTTGAGGATCGACCCCATGTTGTCCTCGACCGAGAGGATGAAACAGGCGCTGGCCTGCTGGGGCACGCCGGTGACCCCGATGTTGAACCACACCGGCGAGTTGAACGACGCCCGCTGGTTGACGATCAGGTAGCGCAGCTCGTCGGCGAAGGCCCGGGCCTCCTCCCGGTCACCGAAGTACCCGTCCCGCTCCCCCCAGGCCGTGATGGTGTCCACCACCCGGTCCACCACCTGGCGCAGGGAGGTCTCCCGCTCGGGCGTGCCGAGGGTCCCCCGGAAGTACTTCTGGGCCAGGATGTTGGTGGCGTTGACGCTCCAGGTGGCGGGGACCTCGACGTCGTGCTGCTCGAAGACCACCGCGCCGTCGCCGTAGCTGGCGATCCGGGCGTCGCGACGTTCCCACGCCACCTCGTCGTAGGGATGCACCCCCGCGGTGGTGAAGTGCCGTCGAATCCCGATGCCCACGCGCTGGGGGGCGATGGCCATTTCCTCTAGCCTCCTCGGATGGGTGGACCGAACCGTGGTCTCCGGCCGCTGTCGCCGGACCCCCTCGTTTCCCCCCTGAGGGCTCCCGAGGAGCCACGGTCACCGTGAGCTCTTGTAATTACACCACCGTAGTTCCGCCCCGTCAACGGACCTGCCGCCGCCGGGGGCCACCCCGGGGCCGGGCCGGTCGGCGGGGGGACACGGACCTCAGCGCTGGGTGATGACCTCCTCCCGGGGGCGGCGGTCCGCCCGGTCGATCCACTCCTCGGGGCTGCGCTGGGCGGGGTCCACGCCCTGGGCGGGGTAGCCGAAGGACACCACCGTGGCGATCCCCTCATCGTCGCCCAGGCCCATGGTGGCCCCGGCCAGATCGGCCTCCCTGATCCCGTTCGGGCAGGACCCCACCCCCTGGTCCCAGGCGGCGAGCATCATGGACTGGGCCGCCCGCCCGGCGTCGAAGGCCACGGGGCCCTTGCCGGTCACCACCACCGCCACCGCCAGGGCGGAGCCCAGCAGGTTGGCCGGCTCCCACACGCTGGGCGCCAGGCGCTCCACGGTGTCCCGGGTGAGCACCACGAACTGCCACGGCTGGCGGTTGCGGGAGCTGCCGCTCACCCGCCCGGCCTCCAGGATGCGCCCCACGACCTCCCCCGGGATGGGCGCCTGGTCGTAGCGCCGGGTTGCCCGCAGACTGGCCAGAGCCAGGTAGGTCTCCATGCTCCTCCTCCTCGTCGTCGTCGCTCGCTCCGGTGGGCCGACAGGGCGACACCGCCCACCTCAGGGGCCCCGGCGCCGAAGCCGGGCCACGTACCGGGCGGCCGACCGGCGGACCGCCCCCGCCCCGTCCTCGAGGACCACCCGGCCCCACCATCCCCCGTAGACCCGGTCGAAGCGCAAGCGCCCCACCCTCTCGGCGATGTCGACCACGGTGGCGGCCGGCAGGGGGATGAGGTTGGGGTAGCTCCACATGAAGCTGACCCACGCCCGATCGGGCACGACGGTCACCGTGTCGCCGGTGAGCAGGGCGCCCCGCCCCTCGGCCCCCCCCGGCCAGTGCAGCACCGCCGCCCCGTCGAAGTGGCCGCCGATGCGGGCCAGGGTCACCCCCGGCACCGGCGCCACCTGGTCCTCCTCCCACACCCGCAGCGCCGGGGACCGCCGCATCACCCAGTCCCGGTCCGCCGCCGGCACCCAGATGGGGACCCCCCCGAAGGCGTCGCTCCAGTCCACGCAGCTTCCGTAGAAGTGGGGATGGGAGAAGCAGATGGCGTCGATCCCCCCCAGGGCCGCCACGGCGGCCACCGTGGCCGGGTCGAGCAGGGAGATGCAGTCCCAGAGCACGTTGCCCCCGGGGGTGGCCAGCAGCAGGGCGCGCTGGCCGATGGCGAAGGTCGGCCGGGTGGCGATCCCCGTGAGGCCCGGCTCCTCCTCGGCGACGAGGTTGTCGTGGCCGGCGGCCAGGGCCTCCTGGGTGGTGAACCGCTGGCCCTCCCAGCCCACGTACTGGCGCTCGTCGAGGCAGATGGCACACGACGAGGGCGGCGCAGGGGTGTCCTCGTGCTGCACCCCGCAGGTGGCGCAGATCCAGGCCGGCACCCCCCGATCATGCCTCCCCCACGGGGCCGGCGCGCCAGCGCCCGGCTACGATGACGACCCCGTGGCCACCGAGGGGGAGTGGACCGGCGCCGATCTGGCCAGGGGGGAGCCCCAGGGGGAGGGAGCCGCACGTGCCGGCTACCTGCGGCTCCTGCTGGTCCTGTTGTCCTCGGCCGCCTTCTTCGACGGCTACGACAACCAGGTCGTCGCCCTCCTCCTGCCCAACGTCCAGCGCACCTTCCAGGTGGGGGTCACCACCCTGGCCCTCGTCCAGATCCCGGTGCATGCGGGCCAGTTCGTGGCCTTCTTCGCCGTCTACCTCGCCGATCGCCTGGGACGCCGGCCCCTCCTGCTGTGGACGATCACCGGCTACACCCTCTTCACCGTCCTCACCGCCGCCTCCCCCTCCATCTGGGCCTTCGCCGCCTTCCAGTTCGGCGCCCAGGTGTTCACCGGGGCGGAGTTCGGCGTGGCCGTGACCCTGGTCGTGGAGGAGTTCCCCACCGAGGGGCGGGGTCGGGCGCTCGGCACCCTGTTGGCGATGGGGCCCGTGGGGGCCGTCCTGGTGGGGCTGCTGGCCGCGGTCGGCCTGCAGGACTCGCCCCTGTCGTGGCGTGCCTTCTACCTCGTCGGCGTGGTCCCCCTCCTGGTCGTGGCCGTCGGTCGGCGCCGCATGCGGGAGAGCCCCCGCTTCTCCGCCGAGGTGGCCAAACGGCGGGCCGCTGGTGGGGGCCCTGGAGGCGGCCCCAAGCTCCGCACCTACGTGGCGGACCTGCTGGGCGCCTGGGCGCCCCGCTACCGCGGCCGGCTGGCCGCGGTGGGGATCATCTCGTTGTGCCAGTCCCTGCCGACCGCCGGGGGGACGGTGTGGTGGGCGTTCTACGCCCGCCGGGAGCTCGGCTATCCGTCCTCGTTGGTCGCGGTGTACTTCCTGGTCGCGGCGGCGATCGGGTTCCTCGGCTACCTTGCGTGCGGCCGGGCCATGGAGCACCTCGGGCGGCGCCCGACGGCCACCGTCTACATGGTGGCCACCCTGTGCTTCGGCGTCACCCTGTTCCAGGTGTCGGGACGGCTGGTGAGCCTGGTCTGCCTGGCCGGGGCGGTGTTCTTCGGCCTGGGCATCGGCCCGGTGCTGTCGGCCTTCGCCACCGAGCTGTTCCCGACGGCCATCAGGGCCCAGGCGGGCTCTTGGACCCGGAACGTGTTCGCCAGCACCGGGATGCTGCTCGGCCCGTTCCTCGTGGGGTTCCTCGGCGCCCCCGGCGGCCTGGTGGGGACCATCGGGGACGCCGCCAGCATCCTGGGGGTCGCCATCCTCCCCGCCCTGG
>DASQQH010000219.1:0-9059 GCA_035643555.1 Acidimicrobiales bacterium
GCGTCGAGCAGGCTCTCCTCGCCGGTGACGTTCAGGAAGGTCTCCTGCTGGCCGGCGAAGCTCGCCGTGGGCAGGTCCTCGGCGGTTGCCGAGCTGCGGACGGCCAGGCTCACCTCCTCCCCGTACTCGTCCTGGAGGCACCGGTAGGCGTCCAGGATCTCGGCCGCCAGGTCCGGGGGGAGCCCCGCGCCGTAGACGACCTCCCGGGCCCGCCTGCCCCGCCTGGCCAGGTCCGCCACGTCGGCGGGGTCCAGCCCATCGAGGTGGCGGTGCAGGTCGTCCCAGGCCCCCGCCTCGTCCAGGAGGTGGCGGTAGGCCTCGGCGGTGATGGCGAAGCCGTTCGGGACCCGGACGCCCTCGGCGCCCAGCCGCCGGTACATCTCTCCGAGCGAGGCGTTCTTCCCGCCCACCAGGGGGACGTCCCCGATGCCCACCTCGTCGAAGCCGCGCACGTAGCGACGGATAGCCACGGCCCTACCCCCCCGGGTGCGAGAGCTCCCGCTCGACGGCCAGGGGCCGGCCCAGGCGGTGCTCCTCCGCCAGGCGCAACACGACCAGCAGCAGGCGACCCTCCTCCCCCGCGGGGACCTCCACGGTGGCCGCGAGGTCCCGGTGGCAGGCCACCTGCCGATCGCCCAGGGTGACCGAGCCGGCCTCGATGCCGTCCGCCATCCTCCGCAGGAGTGCCGCCACCTCCGCGGCCCCCTCGACTCGCTCCTGCTCCATCGACCTCTCCCCTCCCGAGCTGCCCATCTGCCAAGCATCGGCCCCCACCCCACCGGGAGGAAGGGCCGAAGGTCACATGCCCCGGTCCCCCCGACCTGGGGCCCGGGCGACGTCAGGCGACCAGCGCGCCGGCGAGGTCGCGGATCGACACGATGCCCACCAGCTGGCCCTCGTCGACCACCGGCAGGTGGCGGATCCCCGCCGCCAGCATGATCTCCACCGCCGAGCCCACCTGGTCCCCCAGCGTGAGGTACCTGGGGTCCGGGCTCATCACGTCGCTCACCCAGCCGCGGTCGGGGTCGGCGCCATCGGCGAGGGCCCCCACGACGTCCCGCTCGGAGATGACCCCGGCCACGACGTCGCCGTCCATGACCGCCAGGGTGCCCACGTCGGCGCCGTGGAGGGCCAGGGCCGCCTCCCGGAGGCTGGCACCGGCCCTGATGGACACCACCGGCGCATGCATCACCGAGGCGATCCGGCTGTCGGACTGCACGTGAGAAGCCATGGCTGCATCGTCGTCCCCCCGCCCCTCCCCCGGCAGAGTCGAAGGTCCCAACCCCGGCCCCGGGGAGCACCCCCGCCCGGCTGGCGCGATGCCCCCTATGCCGGTGACACCCGGGCCGACCGTGGCCGGCCCGGGGATGGCCCGGCCCCGGTCACCGGGGGGCCCTGGTCTCGTCGCGGATCCACTGCAGGTAGGCGGTGCTGCCGCCGGTGATGGGCAGGGAGCAGATGGCGGGCAGGTCGTAGCCGTGCTCCTGCTCGGTCAGGCGGACGATCTCGGGAACCAGCTCCGACCGGGTGTGGAGGGCCAGGCGGGCCTCGACCTCGTCGTGGACGGCCCCCTGCCACCGGTAGAGCGAGCGGATGGGGGCGATGTTGTGGCCGCAGGCGGCGAGACGGTCCTCGACCAGACGGCGAGAGAAGCCGGCGAGCCACTCGGCGTCGTCGGCGGTGATGATGACCTCGCACAGCTCATCGGCCATGGCGCCGGGAGCCTCCTCTCGTCTCGGCAGGGATGGCCGGCCGGACCCGTCCCGGCCAGCGGGCGGCCGCCCAGCCTGTCACGCGGGCCCGCCGGAGGCGAGACGGCCGGGGCGACCGGGAGACCGCATGCCGGTGGCCCCCGGTGATCGACCCGGGGAGCCGACCTCGGCTCAGCCCGAGGACTCGTTGCTGATCTCGATCAGGTTGCCGTCGGGGTCCCGGAGGTAGATGCTGCGCAGGGGCCCCCTGGCGCCGGTCCGGGTGACGGGGCCGTCCTCGATGGGAACGTTGTGCCGGGCCAGCTCCCGGGACACCTCCTCGATCGACTCCCGGGCGATCAGGCACAGATCGGCGCTGCCGGCCACCGGATGGCGGGCCCTGGGCTCGAACTCCTGGCCCTGCTGGTGCAGGTTGATCTTGCTGGGCCCGAAGAGCAGGGCCCGGCGGTCGTCGCTGAAGGTCACCGCCTCCATGCCCAGCACGTCGCGGTAGAAGGCGATGGTGCGGTCGATGTCGGCGACGGTGAGGACGAGGTGGTCAAGACGGTCGATGCGCACGGTGCTCCCGCTGGTCCGGTCGCCCGGGGACCCTACCGGGGTGGTCGGCGGCCGTCCACCGGTGGAGGCCTCGCCGGGCCGGGGAACCGCCGGCTCGGTCCCGGTGCTGACCGGGCGTGATGATGCCCGGCAACCTGGAAAGGATGGAACCGACAGCCAGCCCGATCAAGGAGGCACCGATGGTCAGTCTCGAGCGCCCCGTCCCCCCGGATCCCTACGACTTCCTCCCCGCCGCGCCGTCGTTCCCGGTGACGAGCGAGGACGTCAAGGAAGGCGTGCAGCTCGACAAGACCTTCGCCCACACGATGGCCGGCGGCGAGAACCTCTCCCCCCACCTCGCCTGGTCCGGGGAGCCCCAGGGGACCCGAGGGTTCGCCCTCACCTGCTTCGACCCCGACGCCCCCATCCCCGGCGGCTTCTGGCACTGGGTGGTCGTGGGCCTGCCCGCGGACTGCCACCAGCTCGCCCGGGGCGCCGGCAACGAGACCGGGACGCTGCCGCCGGGGGCGTTCGCCGTGCGCAACGACTTCGGCCAGGCCGCCTACGGTGGCTCGGCCCCACCGCCCGGGGACTTCCCCCACCGGTACATGTTCGTGGTGCACGCGCTGGACACCGAGGACCTCGGGGTGGACGCCAGCGCGACGCCGGCCTTCGTGAGCTTCAACCTCGCCTTCCACACCGTCGCCCGGGGCCGCATCACCCCGACCTTCCAGGCCTAGGGCGAGGCCCCGGCCTTCGGCCGCAGCGGCGCGTCAGCGACAGCCCGCGTGCCGCTGCGACCGTCGCCGGCCCGGCTGCTCAACGCCCCGGTCGTCGTGCCGGCGGGGCCGGCGGTGCCACCGGGGCTCCCGCTCGCCTACGGCTCGTCCCGTTGCATCAGCCGGAGCCGCCCCGGCTCGCCCTGTCATTCCACCCGGGGGTCGAGGACCTCCTGCAGCCCCTTGAGCAACGCCAGGCAGCTCTCCACCTGCGTGGCGATCGCCTCGGTGGCCTGGCCGTCGAGCTGTACCTGGTGACCGAGGCGCTCGGTGTCCTCCCGCAGTTGTTCGGCCATCCTGGTGTCCACCCCGACCCGTCGCTGGACACCCTCGGCCCACTCGGGCTGGCCCCGCTCGGTGAGTTCCCCCCGCAGGTCCGCCCACGCCCGATCCCACTCGAGCTGCCAGTTCTCTCTGCGCAGCAGCTGGGCCTCCACCGCCGCCAGGCGCTCCAGCCACGCCTTCGGGACCCGAGCGTCGGGATTCGCCATGGCCGTCTCCTCCCACTGTTTCCACCCCGGACCCTCCAGAGCCCTGCCAGTCACTACCCCTGCGAAGGGGGTTCGTCACCTGCTCGCCCCGACCACACCCACGGTGCTCCACCCCGCACCGCACCGGCATCCTCCCGGAGGGATCGAGGAGGCCCCCCGGTCCCGATCCCGATCCGACGCCGCGCCGGTCGGCGTTGCGGTGGTGGTGGTCGTGGCCCCGCTGTTGTGCTCATGGTTCGACCGTCTCCCTGGGCACGTCGGACTCACCCGATGGGACGTTGGCGCTCCATCGGGTCTCGACCCTGCCCCACCGCCAGTAGGCGAGGGCGAGGGCCCACACGATCACGAACAGGGCGGCGATGCAGAAACCGGCGACATTGATGTTGAAGTTGGCCGTGGCGTCCCAGAACCCCCCGTGGAGGTGGAACTCCGTGGCGAGCACGCCGAGAATCTCGATGGTCCCGATGATGAGCGCTGCGCCGATGGAGAGGCCGGTGACGACCAGGTTGTAGTAGACCTTGCGGACCGGTCGGGCGAACGCCCAGCCGTAGGCCACGTTCATGAAGCAGCCGTCGAGGGTGTCGAAGAGCATCATGCCACCCGAGAACAGGGCAGGCAGGGCCAGGACCGCGTAATAGGGCAGCCCCCGGATGGCCGCATACGCGGTGGCGGAGAGCAGGACCACCTCGGTGGCGGTGTCGAAACCGACGCCGAAGACCAGCCCCACGAAGTACAGCTGCCAGGTGTGGTTGATGGACCGCATGAACCGCCCGAAGAACCGGTACATCAAGCCGCGGGCCTGCAACTGGGTCTCGAGTCGGGCCTCGTCGTAGGCGCCACGGCGCATCTCCCGGAACACCCTGACGACCCCTGCGAGCACGAGCAGGTTGAGCAACGCGATCAGGTAGAGGAACGACGCCGACACCACGGCGCCCGCCGCCCCTGCGGCCGTCTCGTAGGCGGAGGACGGGTTCACGACGGCACCGAAGACGGCCCGCGCCGCGAACGTCGTGCCCACGCCGACGGCGACGATGACGCTCGAGTGGCCGAAGGAGAAGAAGAAGCCGGAGGCGAGGGGTCGTTTGCCGTCGGCCATGAGCTTGCGGGTGGTGTTGTCGATGCAGGAGATGTGATCGGCGTCGAAGGCGTGGCGGAAGCCGAGGAACCAGGCGGTGACGGCGACGCCGAGGCCGATCCCGAGGCCCCTGCTGCCTCCGTAGCCGCGGTAGTCGATGTGATGTGGCATGACCACGACCACGTAGATCAGCCATCCCGCCACATTGACCGCCAGGATGAACCCGAACATCAGGGCCAGCCGTGCCGACTCCCCACGACGCGAGCGGCCGGCATTGGCCAGGCGCGCCAGGGCGGGTCGGCTCCGGCCGGGGTGGGTTTCCATCGAGGTTCATCCTCCCGGGATCGGAGGACGAAGAGAGCCCTTGCGGCCACCGTTCCCCGGCGCCGCACAACCGCCCTTCATCCGAGGACCGGCATTCGTCTCACAGACCCGCCCAGGCGACCGGACTCGCCCCCGAGAGGAGGACCACCGTTGCGGGACAGTGCCGGCATCTCACCGGACTTCGCTGGACTGGCTGTCACCCCGACCGTGACGACCGAAGGCGGCGCTGAACCTAGGGGTGACCCACCATCACCGTCAAGCCTGATCGGATGATCAGCTGTCTACCTGCCTGTGTGGGATGATGGGGCCGTGCACCTGTTGCCTCCGGAGCGATCCCACCACCGTGTCCTCGACGGCGAGCGGGTCTGCCAGGCCATCGCCGCCCTCGACGACCCGCCGGCGATCCGCGAGCGGGCCCGGCAGTTCGCCCTCCTGGCCGACCCGACCCGTTTGACCGTGCTCACCTGCATCCACGCCGCGGGACCGATCAGCGTCTCCGACCTCGCTGCTGCCACCGGCATCGCCGACACCACCGTCTCCCAGACACTGCGCCATCTCCGGGCCACCCAGACGGTCGAGGCCGAGCGCGACGGCCGGGTCATGCGGTATCGGCTCGCCGATCCCGCCGTCACCGAGCTGCTCACCGGCACACGCCTGTCCGTGTAGGCGGGCGCCCCGGGCGCCGCCACGCCCGGTGCGGCCCACCCCCGGCGGAGGGTCGGCCACACCGGTCCCTGCCGGGCCCGGGCGCACCACCGGTCGCCCCCCCAGGCGCCGGCTACGCTCGGTCCGTGACCGACGGCACCCTGTCGCCCGAGGGGGCGACGAGACCGCCTGGACGAGACCCTCGGCGCGGCCCACGGCCGGCGGCTTGGGGGCGGGTGACCGGGTCGGCGACAGGGGACGACGTCGGGCCCGACGGCGACACCGACCCGGCGGTCGGAGCAGCCCGATGACCGGCCCAGACCCGCCCGCCGGGGAGACACCGGCGATCTTCCGGGCCCGGACGGTCCACACCCAGGGGCCCACCCGGGCCGAGGCCTTCGCCGTGGTGGGGGAGCACGTGGCCGGCGTGGGGGCACTGGCGGACCTGCGCGAGCGGTTCCCAGGGGCCGAGGTCTGGGATTTCGGGGATGCCACGATCATCCCCGGCCTGAACGACGCCCACATCCACCTGAGCATGGCCGCCGAGGACCTGTTGCACCTGGACCTCTCGCACGCTGCGGTGGGGGGGCTGGACGGGCTCCTGGACCGGGTGCGGCACGGGGCGGCCACGTCGGCGCCCGGGGAGTGGGTGCGAGGCAGCCGCTACGACGACGCCAAGACCGGGGTCCTCACCCGCCGGGAGCTGGATGCCGTGGCGGCGGACACGCCGATCCTGGTCGTCCAGGTCGCCGGTCACTGGGGGGTGGCGAACAGCGCGGCGCTGGCCGCCCTGGGGTATGACGACGACAGCACGCCACCGCCGGGTGGGGAGCTCGGACGGGACCCGGACGGTCGCCTGGACGGCAGGCTGGTCGAGCGGACGCTGATGGACGTCCTCTACCCGGGGACGAGCAAAGGGACCAGCCCGATCCGCCCGAGCACCCAGGAGGAGCGGATGGTCGGCTTGCGACGGGCCATCGAGCAGTGGCACGCCGCCGGCCTCACCTCGATCTGCGACGCGCTGGTGGCGCCGGCGGACATCGCCGCGCTGCAGCGGTTGCGCCGCGAGGGTGACCTCACACTCCGCACCGGTCTCCTGCTGGGGGCCGACCACTACGAGACGGCGAGGGCGCTGGGGGTGGGAAGTGGGTTCGGCGACGACTACCTGCGCCTCGTCGGGGTGAAGGGCTTCGTGGACGGCGCCGTCGGTGGTCGCACCTGCCTGCTGTCGGAGCCCTTCGCCGGCACCGACTACCACGGGCTGCAGACCACGGGCACCGCCGAGCTCCGGGAGACCGTGGCGCGGGTGCACGCCGACGGGAACCGCATGGCCGTGCACGCCAACGGTGACGCGGCGATCCGCGTCCTGCTCGACATCTACGAGGAGCTGGCCCGCAGCGACCCGAAGCCCGGGCTGCGCCACCGCGTCGAGCACTGCACGGTCATCGACGAGGACATCCTCGGGCGCATGCGGGCCCTGGGCGCCATCGCCGTGCCGTTCGCTGGCTATGTCGCCTACCACGGCGGGGCCCTCGACGCCTGGTACGGGTCGGAGCGGACCGCCCGGATGTTCGCCCACCGGTCGTTCCTCGACGCCGGGGTCACCGTGGCGGGGTCGTCGGACTATCCCTGCGGCCCGTTCGAGCCCCTCCTCGGGCTCCAGAGCATGGTGACCCGCCGTGGTGTCGACGACGGGGCGCTGGTCGGCCCGACCCAGCGGGTCAGTCCGGCGGAGGCGCTGGAGATCTTCACCGTGGGCTCCGCGGCCGCCAGTGGCGACCAGCACGGGAAGGGCCGGCTCGTCCCCGGGTACCTCGCCGACTTCGTGGTCCTCGACGAGGACCCGCTGTCGGTCGACCCTGACGGGATCGCGGGCATCGGCGTCCAGCGCACCTACGTGGGCGGAACGGCGGTGTGGCCCGGCTCCTGAGGGCCAGGACACCCGGGGGGGCGATCCGGCACCACATCGCCGCACCCCAGCCGCCACCCCTCCCCCGTTGCCTGGACGACCCCGCTCCGGCCGGCGGGACAATCCGGGGCCGTGCCTCTTCCGGACCGGGCCGGCATCACCGCGGGCCTCTGTCGCCGCCAACCCGGTCGCCCGGTCACCCTGGCCGACCAACGCCGCGCCGTCGCCCCCGTATGGCTCGCCTCCCCCGCTCGCGCCGTCGTGGCCCCAGAGCTCAGCCACCAGGCGAGCGGGGACCCCGCCGCGCTCGGGAACGTCGGTGCCGACCAGCGCCGCCACGGCCGACGAGGCGGTCGGGCACCACCTGGCATCGGCGCCGACGCTGGAGCGATCGCCCTGCTCGCCCCGGGGGAGGGCGATCGCCTCACACCGTTGTCGGCGGGGCCTCGCCGAGACAGCTCCGGCCACCCTGGACCGTCGACTCGACCGACGCCCCCCACGGCCCTACCACCAGCATGGGCACCCGGCCGCACAGAGGATGTGGCGCCCCCGGGCGGCCCGGGCCCGGACGGCCCGGGCCCGGACAGCGGGCCTCGCCGGGGGTCGCCCGGGGACCCGCCGGCGTCGGCGGGAGGGGCGAACCCGGTGGCTCAGGGGCCGGCCTCGGACGCCGGTTCCTCTCCCGTGCGGTCCTGGGCGTGGCGGTAGCCCACGTGGCTCGCCTCGACGTGTGACCGCATGATCTGCGCCGCCCGTTCACCGTCCCCCGCCTCGAGGGCGTCGATGAGCACCGTGTGCTCGGTCCAGGCCTGGCGCCCCCGGGACCGGGCGAGGAGCGTGAAGTACCACCGGATGCGCCGATCCAGCTGGACCAGGAGGCCGGCCAGGAGCTCGTTCCCCGCGATCCGGGTGATGGCGGCGTGGAGCCGGGCGTTGAGGGCGACCACCTCGTTGGCGTCGTCGGCCTCGAGGGCCGACATGCCCGCCTCGCACAGCTCGCGGAGCCTGGCCAGGTCGGCCTCGGTGACCCGGGAGGCCGCCAACCGGGCGCCCTCGGCCTCCAGGGCCGCCCGGACCACGAAGACCTGGTCGACCTCGGCGGCCCTCGGCTGGTGCACGAAGGCCCCTCGGGCCGGGCGCTGGTCCACCCACCCGTCATAGTGGAGCTGTTGGATGGCCTCCCGGACCGGCTGGCGGCTCACATGCAGCCGGGTGGCCAGCTCGGTCTCGACCAGATGGTCGCCGGGCTTGAGGTCGCCGTCGGCGATCAGCTCCGCCAGGGCCTCGTAGACCCTGACCCGGAGGGGGCCGGGTCGGTCGACAGGCTCGAGGGCGGACAGGGGGAGCGGCCGACGGTCCGCCGGGGTCCCGAGCCCGGGGGTGTCCGGGTCGCTCGCTGAACGGACCACCGACTACCCGTCCCTCATCGACCCACAGCGTAGCCCTGCATGCCACGGGGGTTGGCCGCCGCCGTCATCAGCCCGTCCCCGCGGATCCCCACCGCCGACAGACGACCGAGGGACCACCCGTCCTCCTCGATCACCTCATGGCCCCGCCGTCGCAGCCCTCGCACGGCCGTCCTCCCCA
>DASQQH010000220.1:0-5671 GCA_035643555.1 Acidimicrobiales bacterium
CGGGACGGCTCGCCGCCCGGGGATCGCCGGGGGCGGGTGTGCCCGGGTCGGGCCCAGCCGGTGGTGGTCGCCAGGTGGGGAACCGCCGGTCGGGGGACGGCGGAGGGTCGTGGGGCCCCGACCCAAAGGGACCTTTGTCACTGGCCCCGGGCCCTGGCCCCGCCGACCATGGCGCCATGAGTGATGGGGGGTCCGAGTCGACCGTCGGGTGGCGCCCGGGACGGGTGGTGGCCAGGGTGAGGGCCTGGGTCTGGCGCCTGCGGCTCCGGCACCTCGGCCTCCTCCAGATGGAGGCGGGCGTCGCCACCGAGTGCCGAGCGTTTCTCTCGGGGCAGTACGCCGGCTATCTCCAGCGTCGGGGCAAGCGGGTGCCCGCCTGGGCCTGGCTGGGGACCCTTGCCCACGGCGACCTGCACGAGCTGGGACGGGTCGCCCGTCACCGTGACGCGCTCTCCTGGGCGCAGGAGCCGGACGGGCTGTCCACGGCGGTGGCCCACATCGCCCGGCAGATCGTCGAGCTCGCCCAGGGCGACCCCGCGGCGCTCGGCCGTCTCCAGTCCAGGGCCCTGATCCCCCTCGAGGTGTTCCTGTTCGACGAGGCCGCCACCTGGGAGCCGACCCCGCCCGAGCTCGTGGACTCGGTGCAGCAGGCGCTCGCCGCGGCGTGAGCCGGGACGATCCGGCGGTGGAGGCAGATGACGGGCACCGTGGCGCCGATCCAGGATCGGAGGCCGGTGAGGTGGCCGTGACCCCACCCTTCGACTCGCTCTACCGTCACGGGTTCTGCCGGGTGGCGGTGGCGGTTCCGGCCGTGCGTGTCGCCGACCCGAGCTTCAACGTCGAGCACACCGTTACCCTTGCCCGGGAGGCCGCCGGCCAGGACGCGGTCCTGTGCGCCTTCCCCGAACTGGGCCTGTCCTGCTACTCGGCCGAGGACCTGTTCCATCAGCGCACGCTGCTCGACACGGCCGAGGACGCCCTCGGCCGGCTGATGGAGCAGACCGCCGATCTGTCGATGGTGGTCGTGGTGGGCAGCCCCCTGCGGGTCGATGGCCGGTTGTTCAACTGCGCCGTGGTCGTCCATCGCGGACGGGTCCTGGGGGTGGTGCCCAAGAGCTATCTTCCCGCCTACCGGGAGTTCTACGAGAAGCGCCAGTTCGCCGCCGCCCGCGACGCCCTCCGCGGCGAGGCGACCGTCCTCGGCCAGACCGTCCCCTTCGGCGCCGACCTGGTGTTCGAGGTCACCGACCTCGAAGGGCTCGTGGTCCACGTCGAGATCTGCGAGGACCTGTGGGTCCCGACACCGCCCTCCACCTATGCCGCCCTCGCCGGTGCCACCGTGCTGGTGAACCTCTCGGCGTCCAACATCGTGGTGGGCAAGGCCGGGTTCCGGAGGCTGCTGTGCGAGTCCCAGTCCGCCCGGTGCCTCGCCGCCTATCTCTACACCGCGGCCGGGCCGGGGGAGTCGACCACGGACCTGGCGTGGGACGGCCACGCCCTGGTGTGCGAGAACGGCGACCTGGTGGCCGAGACCGACCGCTTCGCCTCCCGGGAGCAGCTGGTCACCGCGGACATCGACCTGGACCGCCTGGCGGCCGATCGGCTGCGGATGACCAGCTTCACCGACGCCGTGCACGACCACGCCGACCGGGTGCGGGGCCTGCGTCGGATCCCGCTGGCCGTCGGGGTCCCCACCGGGGTGGTGCCCTTGCGCCGGGAGGTCCCACGGTTCCCCTATGTCCCCAGCGGCGAGGCCCAGCTCGCCCAGCGTTGCGCGGAGGTCTACCACATCCAGGTCCAGGGGTTGGCCACCCGCCTGGCGGCCACCGGCCTGGAGCGGCTGGTGATCGGGGTCTCGGGGGGGCTGGACTCGACCCAGGCGCTGCTCGTGGCGGCCAGAGCGGCCGACGCCCTGGGGCTCGCCCGCACCAACGTGCTCGCCTACACGATGCCCGGGTTCGCCACCAGCCGGGGGACCCTCGCCAACGCCCACCGGTTGATGGACGCCCTGGGCGTGGCGGGCCACGAGCTCGACATCCGGCCGTCGGCCAACCAGATGCTGGCCGACCTCGGCCATCCGGCGGCCAGGGGTGAGCCCTGCTACGACGTCACCTACGAGAACGTCCAGGCCGGGGAGCGCACGTCCCACCTGTTCCGCCTGGCCAACCACCACGGTGGTCTCGTGGTGGGGACCGGGGACCTGTCCGAGCTGGCGCTCGGGTGGTGCACCTACGGCGTCGGGGACCAGATGTCCCACTACAACCCCAACGCCTCGGTCCCCAAGACCCTCGTCGCCTACCTGATCCGCTGGCTGGTGGACACCGGCGAGCTCGGTCCCGAGGTCAACGAGGTGCTCCAGGCGATCCTTGCCACGGAGGTGTCGCCCGAGCTCGTCCCGGCCGAGGGCGCCGACGCCGACCACGCCCTCCAGAGCTCGGAGCAGGTGGTCGGACCCTACGAGCTCCAGGACTTCCACCTGTACTACACGTTGCGGTTCGGCTACCGGCCCAGCCGCGTCGCCTACCTGGCGCACCAGGCGTGGGGGGATCGCCACCGCGGCGCCTGGCCCGCCCTCCAACCGGAGGCCGCCCGCCACGAGTACGACCTGGTCACCATCAAGTCCTGGTTGGGGGTGTTCCTGCGTCGGTTCATCCAGACCAGCCAGTTCAAGCGCTCCGCCCTGCCCAACACGCCGAAGGTCGGCTCTGGCGGCTCACTGTCCCCCCGGGGGGACTGGCGGGCGCCCAGTGATGCCGCCGCCGCCGCCTGGCTCGATGACCTCGCCCTGAACGTGCCCGCCCCCGAGGATCCGGACAGCTGATCCCCCGGCAGCTGTCCCGATGACGGCCGCGGACCTCCGTGGTCGGACCCACGGGCCCCGGTCACCATCGGCCGAACGGCCCCGTCCCCCGGTCGGGCCACCGCGTGCGCGAGGCGGGCCGGCCTCGCCTCAGGTGGCCGAGCCCGCCTCCGGGGCGGCGGCGCTCGCCCGGTCCCCGAGGAGGTAGCGGGGCCCGGTCCCCAGGGCGGCTGCCTGGTCGTCGGGGTTGTACAGCTTGCAGATCCTGAGGGAGAGGCACCCGCAGCCGATGCATGACGTCAACTGGTCGCGCAGGCTTTCCAGCATGGCGATCTGCTCGTCGAGCCTCGGGCGCCACGCGGCCGACAGTCGGGCCCAGTCGGCCTTGGTCGGCGTCCGGGAGGCAGGGAGGGTGTCGAGCGCCCCGCGGATCTCCTCCAGGCTGAGGCCCACGCGCTGGGCCACCCTGATGAACGCCAGCCGGCGCAGCAGGCTGCGCGGGTAGCGGCGCTGCCCGCCCGGGGACCGCTCGGCCCTGATCAGGCCCTCGGCCTCGTAGAAGCGGAGGGCGGAGTGGGCCACCCCGGTCCGGGCCGCCACCTCGCCGATACTGAGCCAGGTGCCGGTCATGGCCCGACCCTACCGACGGCTCGGGTGCCGAGAGCCCATGGGAGGTCCACCGTCGGGCTCGTGGCGGGCCTCCGACGCTCGCCGCGGGTCCCTCAGCGACCCCCGTTCCCCTCGCCGCCCCGGCCCGGGAGCGAGGAGGACGACCGGTGGGCGGCGATGAGCAGGTCTGCCTCGCGCATCGTGGCGTCCGCCATGGCCTGCAGGTCCTCCACCAGCACCGGGTCGGCGCAGAAGCCGAAGCACAGCATGGCGGCGTACGACAGGACCGCAACACGCAGGCCGTGGCACCTGCCGACCTCGGCGAGGGAGAACAGGCGGTGGACCGGGCAGCCCAGCACCTCGACGGGTTCCCTCGGGCCCACCACGTTCGAGACGGTGAGGGCGAACCTGCGGGGGGCGTCCTCCAGGGTGAGCACCAGCTTCTCCAGGCCAGGGGAGACCGCCGCCGCCTCCCGCACCAGGGCGTCGAGTCCCTCGGCGTCGTGGCCCGCCTTCCGCGCGCTCGTGGCGGCGTGGATCATCCCCAACCGGGCCGTGGGGTCGGCCTCACCGAGGGGGAGGGGCAGGGTGAAGAAGGAGTCGCGATTGGCGGGATCGTCTCCCTCGTGGTGGAGGCTGACCGGCACACGCACCCGTACCGACCCGAGGTGGCCGTGGTGGGCCTCGAGCCACCAGCGGAGGCCGCCGGCGACGACCGCCAGCACCGCGTCGTTCAGGGTGGCGCCGGCCAGGGCCCGGGCAGCGTCGTGGAGCGCCGGGAGGGGGACGGCGGCGAATGCCACCTGGCGCCGTGTGCCCACGGCCTGCTCCAGCTCGGAGCGACGTGCCTCCAGGGGGAGCTCCCGGCGAAGGAACCCGGCGAGGTGTCCTCGCCGACGCTCATGGTCCCCCTGGTGGGGCATCGCGGGCTGGTCCGACGTCCCGCCCGGGCCGGGGACCGTCGGGGCCTTCTCGGCATGGTCCCACAGCAGCGCCCGGGCCAGGCCCACGGTGGTGGTGCCGTCGGCGAGGGCGTGGTGGATCCGCCAGACCAGGGCGGCGGCACCGTCCTGGAGCTCGACCCGGTCGAGGCGCCACAGGGGCCGGGACCGGTCGAGGTGCTCCTCGAACAGCCGGGCCACCACCTCGGGGAGCCCACCCCGGTCCACCACACCCTGGACCGGCGACGCCACGACATGCCGGGTGACGTCGAACCCGGGGTCGGGGACCCAGGCCGGGGCCTGCGGCGTGCCTCCCAGCCGACGGGTGAGGACCGGTGCCAGCTCGAGGCGCGCTGCCACCCGTCGCCGCAGCCCCGCCACATCCGGGGCGCCCTGCCCCAGGAGCACGACCTTGCAGGTGTGCCCGACCACCGTCGGGCCTTCCAGGGCCAGGATCGCCCGGTCCTCGGGACCCAGCGGGATGGCCTCGGCGCTGGACACCTGCTCCCCCTCCCTCGGCAGGGCCGCCCCGGGCGATGCCCTGCCCCTGTCCACAGGATGGCACCTCGGGGCCCTCGGGCGCAGCCTCCTCCACACGGCCCGTCGGGCCGCAGCGGCCGGTCCTCGGCCCTGGCCGGCCACCGTGCCCGGGTGCCGGGACGGCACGGGCCGGGCGGAGGCCGCCGACCACAGCTCCTCCCCGGGGGGACGCCCTGGGTGCCCCCGGACCGTGGGGCCGGGTCAGCCGGGGAGGCTGGCGCAGAGGGGGGACATCCTGGGCCCGGCCGGGAGCGGGGCTGGGCGTCCGGGGGCCGCTACCTGCTGGCCGCCTCGGCCGCCTCCCGGGTGAGCTCGTCGATCCGGGCGACCTCGTCGGCGGTCAGGGTCGTGTCCCCGGCCGCCGCGTTGGCCTCGACCTGCCCCACGGTGGTGGCCCCGGCGATCACCGATGCCACCGCGGGCTCGGCGGTCAACCGGGCGATGGCCACCTCGAGGAGGCCGTGGCCACGGGCCCCGGCCCAGTCGGCGAGCGCGTCGAGGGTGTCGAAGGTCTGCTCGGTCAACAGGCCCGCCGCCCGCTCCCCCCACCGCTCCAGCCGGGTCCCCTCGGGGGGTGGCTGGCCACGGTGGTACTTGCCGGTGAGCACGCCGCTCGCCAGGGGGAAGTAGGGCAGGTAGGCGATCCCCGTCTCCCGGCAGAGGGGCAGCACGTCGGCCTCATCGGCCCGGTTCAGCAGGTTGTAGTGGTTCTGGACGCTCGCGAAGCCCCCGTCCCCGGCGGCGGCCTGGGCCGCCCGCAGCTGGTCCGCCGAGAAGTTGG
>DASQQH010000221.1:0-2270 GCA_035643555.1 Acidimicrobiales bacterium
CCTGGGGCGCCACGTGGGACCGGCGCACCACCTGCCGGGCCAGGCCGGGTTCATCGCGGGTCTGGCCGTCGGAGTGCGACGTCGGTGTCGGCTGGTGGGGGCCCCCGGCCCGGGCGCTGTCCTCGGGGAGCTCTTGGGTCCCCGGGGGCATCCGGCTGGTCCCCCCTCGGGTCGGCTCCGGGAGACGCCGGATGAGCCACACGATCGCCAGGGACGGGAGGGCCAGGGCGAAGAAGGCGGCTCGCCACGTGGCGAACGCCGACGCCGCCCCCCCGGCGACCACGATGCCGAACCCCGCGCCGATCAGCTCCCCGCTGGCCACGAAGCCGTAGATCTGGCCGCGTTCGGCTGGTGGGAAGTAGTCGCCGATGAGCGAGGCGATGGCTGGGTAGGCCACCGCCGTCACCGCCCCCAGGAACAGCCGGGTGAGCAGCAGGAACAGGAAGGACGGGGCAACGCCGCTGATCCCCATGGCCACGGCCCACAGACCCGCGACCGCGGTCAGGAGCCGGGTCCGCCGGATGCGGTCCACCAGCACCCCGAAGGGGAGCGTGCAGGCGGCCCCCACCAGCTGGGTGATGGCGAGCAGCAGCCCGATGTCGGTCTTGCCCACGTGGAAGGCGGCCTGGAGCTGGCTGGCGGTGGCGCTGACCGCCCCCAGGTCGGCGGACTCGAGGCCAAGCACCGTCGCCAGTACCAGGACCACTTTTCGGCGGGCCGGCCCACCGACGAGGTCGTTGAGGCGGTTCACCCATCGGTCGACTCGGAGCCGGTGCCACCCGAGGTCCCGGACCGCGGTCCCGACCCCCTTCGAGGAGCTAGCTCCCCCACGGTCCAAAGCAGCCTCCCCACACAGCCGTTGGCGGTCGGGTCAACCCGCCTCGGATGGGGTCCTCGTCAGCGCGTCGTGGCGACGAGGCTCGCACCGTCGGGCAGAGACCGGTCCCAGGGTGACTACCCAGCGGGGCGGGCCGCCACGCCAGTCCGCCCGGCTCGGGGGCTGGCCGGCCGTGTGCCACCCGCTTGCGCCGGGTAGCACCTCCCAAGGACGCCACGTCGAGCGAGGAGCGATGGTCCTGGGCCGTTGGAATGCATGGGCCACCGACCCCGTCGCCGTGGCTGGAGGCCCCCCGGGGTCGGCCACGGCGACCCGAGACCGGGGGGACGGCCGAGCCGGGACGGGGCACAAACCGGCCGTCCGGGCATCGGCCGGCCCCCTGGGGTGCGGCGACCGGCCGTACCGGGTCCCCTGGCCCCCGGTGAGCATCCACCAGGGTGGCCATGGCGGACCCGGGGCGGCTCGGTCGGGCCGGGAGGCCCGGGGTGGAGCGAGCACCCTCGCCGGGACCTCGGATGCCCCGTCCGGGCCGGCCTGTCGATCCGGTCAGGGTCTCCCCTCGGATGGCCGCCCAGGCGACCCCACCCGGGACCCTGAGGGAGGCGGATGGCCAGGGCGGGGGGACGCCGACCAGCGACACCTTCGGGGGTACGGGGCATGACCAACCAGGAACTCAGGGCGGGCAACCACACCATCGAGGTGACCCACCCGGACAAGGTGCTCTACCCCCACGAGGGCATCACCAAGGTCCAGGTCGTGGACTACTACCGGCAGGTGGCGGCCACCATGGGCCCCCACCTGCGGGACCGCCCGCTCGCCGAGCACCGCTATCCCGACGGCATCGAGGGACCCGACTTCTACCAGAAGAACGTGCCCGACTACTTCCCCGACTGGATCCCCCGGGTCGAGGTCCCCAACAAGGGGGGCGGCACCTCCCTCCACGTCCGGGGCAACGGGGCCGCCACGCTTGCCTACCTCGCCAGCCAGGCCTGCCTCACGCCCCACGCCTGGCTGTCCCGGGCGGACCGCCTGGAGCGGCCCGACCGGCTGATCTTCGACCTGGACCCGGCAGGGAACGACCTGGGACTGCTCCGGTTCGCGGCCCGGGCCGTGGGTGACCTTGTCTCGGAGCTGGGCCTGACGCCCTTTCTGATGACCACCGGGTCCCGCGGCTACCACGTGGTGGTCCCCCTACGCCGGGACCAGGACTTCGACACGGTGCGGGACTTCGCCCACGGGGTCGCCGAGCGGCTGGCCGAGCGCCATCCCGACTCGCTCACCATCGAGCAGCGCAAGGAGGAACGCCGGGGCCGGCTGTTTCTCGACTACCTCCGCAATGGCTACGCCCAGACCTCGGTCGCCCCCTACGCCCTCCGTGCCCGCCCCGGGGCGCCGGTGGCCACACCGCTGTTCTGGGAGGAGCTCGATGACG
>DASQQH010000222.1:0-3343 GCA_035643555.1 Acidimicrobiales bacterium
TCCTCTTCACGGTGAGCGGCGCCGCCAAGGCGACGGCCCTGCGGGCTGTCCTCGACGGCGCCGACCTGCCGGCCGGGCGGGTGCGGGCCGACAAGGTCGTCTGGCTGGTGGACCGGGAGGCCCTCGGCGAGGCCTGATCCGGGCGGTGGTCCCCCGGGTCCGCCTTGACGGCCCTGGCACCCTGGCCGTCGAGGACGGCGCGCCAGGTGGCCCACCGGCCGGGCCGAGCCGCCGCCGAACCACCCCCGTGCTGATGGATCGACCCCGGAGTCCGGCCGTTTCGGCGAGCGCACCCCCGCCCGGGGCCCGGCGGGGGTCCGAGGGCGGCCCGTGAGGGTCCCCCTCCTCCGCCACCCACGGGCCCTGGCGGGCCTGTTGGCCGTCGGGGTGGGGGTGGCGGCGGTGTCCATCGCCGTGGCGCTGCTGGTCACCCCCGTCCAACAGGTGACCGCCGCCGGCCAGACCGTGGGGGTGGGCGCCTCGTCGCCCTCCCTCAGCCTGTCGGGCCCCGGCGAGCTCGACCTGTTCGGCCAGCACCTGCCCACCGCGGTCCACTTCGCGGGGCCGATCCGGCCCCGGCTGGTGCTGACCAAGGTCACGCTCAACGCCCAGGTCGCCTCGCTGTTCGCCGTCCGCCACCGAGGAGGGTCGGTGCAGGCCCTGGGCCAGGCGCTGGCGGCGGGCTGGACCCGCTACTTCCTGTGGGAGACCGTCATCGCCGGGGCCTGCGCCCTGTTGCTCATCGGCGCCCTGGCCGGATGGTGGCGCCTCCGGTGGCGCCGGACCCTGCTGATGGTGGCGGTGGGCGTGGCCTTCGTGGAGGCCATCAACCTCGGGGACGTCATGGTCACCGCCTACACGGCGCCGGGGAAGCTGGCCCAGGTGCACTCGGTCGAGGCCCTCGTGGGGCGGTCCTCCCGGGCCCCCATCCCCGCCGTCCCCGGCCCCCCACGCACCGGGGTGCGGGCGGTGGTCATGGGGGACTCGACGGCGGCGGGCGCGGGCAATCCGTTGCCGGCCCATCCAAGCGCCCTCGACCGGGCCTGCCGCCGCAGCACCGACACCTACGCGGCGGACCTGGGGGCGGTCAACGGGTGGCGGGTCCTCAACCTCGCCTGCTCCAGCGCCACGGTGCCGGCCGGCCTCCTCGGGCCCCAGCCCCTGGGGACCACCACGGCGCCGCCGCAGCTGGCGGTGGCCAAGCAGGCCACCAACGCCTCGGTGGTCATCGTGAGCGTGGGGGCCGACGACCTGCGGTGGTCGCTGCTGCTGCAGGTGTGCGCGGCGGTCAAGGCCTGCGACAACCGGGGCGCCACCGCCTACTTCCAGCAGCGCCTGGCGGCCTTCACCCCCAGCTACTACCAGCTCCTCCAGCAGCTCGCCGCCCTCCCCAACCATCCCCGGGTCCTCATCAACCTCTACTACAACCCCTTCGACCCCACCCGGCACTGCCTCGACCACGTCGGGCTCACCCCCGGCAAGGAGCAGGCCCTGGTGGGCATGCTCCACGCCCTCAACCACGTGCTCGCCGCCGGGGCGCGGGCCTCGTCGTTCACCCCGGTCCGGCCCTCCTTCGCCGGCCACGCCATCTGCGATCCCGAGCCCTACGTCCAGGGGCTCACCGACCCTGCCCCCTTCCACCCCACCGTGGCGGGCGAGCTCGCCATCGCCCTGGCCGACGAGCAGGTGCTCCAGCACCAGGGCCCCTGACCCGGCCCGCGCCGGCGCCCGGTGGAGCCACCCCGGTGGGCAGGTCACCGGGCCGGGCGGTCACCCGGGGGGCGGCCCGGGCAGGCGCTCGCTGGCCGGGGCGATACCGAAGGGCCGGTGGGGCTCGGCCTGGTACCAGTAGGCCACCGAGGAGTAGTCGTCGCTGCGCTTGTTGGCGTGCCCGTGCTCCAGGGTGACCCTGATGGCGCGCTCGAAGGTCACCGGGTCCTCCACGTGGAACCGGTACAGGCTCACCTCCCCGGCCCAGTTGTCGTCGCCGGGGAGGGTGATGCCGTGATAGGGGGACGAGTAGGGCTGGCGGGGGCACCAGGCCGTGTTGAAGTAGTCCTCGGTCCCGGTTCCGTGCAGGGTCGGGGGCCAGGTGGCCCCGTCGATGAAGATCATGTCGTCGCCCTCCCCGTACCAGTTCCACTGGTTGGTGCGGCGGCGGTTCGCCACGTTCAGCACGCACCCCACGTAGTGGCCCCGGCCCTCGGCCTCCAGGATCACGTAGTTGTCCGCCCCCGAGGTGTTGGTGCCGGCCAGGAGGTGCTCGGCGTTGGTGGCCGTGCCCTCCGGCACCCCCTGGCAGGGGTTCTCCCGGTTCCACTGGGCGTGGAACCGGCCCAGGCCCTCCTCCAGGGCGCCCAGCTCCTCGTAGTCGACGTAGTAGTAGAGCACCACGCCCTCCTGGGCCAGCTCGCTCACCACCTCCACCCGGGCCCGGGAGGAGAAGGGCATGTGGAAGAAGCAGTTGAAGCCCCGGCCGTCCTCCGGGCTCATCTGCAGCGGGGCGGACCAGAAGTTCCGGGTCCTTGCGTGGCCCACCCCGAAGAAGTCCCCCAGGGGCGCCAGCACGCTCGGGGACTCCTCGCCGTCCCAGTAGCAGCGAAGGACCAGCTGGCGGAGGAACGCGGGCTCCTGGGTGAACGGCGAGTTCCCCGTCTCGTTGGCCACCGTCATCCACAGGTGGCTGATCGAGCCGGCGCCGGCGATGTCGGCCAGCACCGCCGTCTCCCCCGGGCCGAGCCGCCGGTAGTCCTGGTTGCCCCCCGACGGGTCCCAGCTGGAGGCCCGCCGGCGCCGACCCTCCCGCAGCCGTGGCAGGTCCCGCAGGCTGCTGCCGAAGCTCCCGTAGCTCACCCCCTGTCCCCCGCCGCCTCGGGCCACACCATCAGGGCGCACTGTCGAGCATCGGCCGGCCCCTGTCAAACGTCGGGCGCCGGGCGTCGATCGGGGCGGCGGCCGAAGCCCCGGGAGGGCCACCACGCCTAAGGTGTCGACCGAGGGCCCCAGGGCCCGGCGCCGGCGCCGGGGGGCCCGAGATGCCCGAGATGGTGGCCACGAGCGGGATGGAGGTCGTATGGAGGCGAGGAACGAGGCCCAGCTCCCCCCACCGGCCGGGGAGGTGCTGGCGAGCGCCACCGACGACCTGCTGGGCTGGGCCCGTGGGATCCGGGACCAGGTCCACGGCCGCCGGGTCACCTGGTCGCCGAAGGTCTTCATCCCCCTCACCATGCTGTGCCGCGACCGGTGCGGCTACTGCACCTTCGCCCAGGCGCCCGCCCGCCTGCCCGCCCCCTTCCTGAGCCCCGAGGAGGTGGTGGCCCTGGCACGTGCCGGCGTGGAGGCC
>DASQQH010000223.1:0-2303 GCA_035643555.1 Acidimicrobiales bacterium
TAGTCCACCATGTCCGGAACCGCAGGCGGCAACACAATGGGCTCGCCCGTCCCGATCACCGACATCGGGCTCTTGGTGAACCAGAGGGTGCTCGACGGCGTCGCAAGATCACTCATCTCGGCCAGATGCGCCGCATAGTTGGCCCCGGCGCAGATGATGCTCCCGTTCCGTCCCACAGGCGGTCCCAGCCGCCAGCCGGGCGACTCCACCAACCATCCCCGGTTGCTGGCAGCATCGGCGTCCGCTACCGCCTCGGTCGCCCAGGCGCGCAGATCGTCGCCTCCATCGACCAGGCGCGGTAGCAGCTCCGAAAGCGTCCGAGCCGGTGACCCCCCGAGCGACATGCTCAGTGCCGAGAGGTCGACGACAGCGGGAGCTTCATCCCGGCCGCCCGACACTGCCACCGCCCCCGGCCGCCAACCGCCACCGTCGTCGAACATCACCAGCTTCATGGCACGTGTCGCCTAGACGATCGACTCGCCGTCCCGCCAGACGCGAACCGCAGAGATCGGGCACTGCCGGGCGGCATGGATGATGTCGTCGTCGTCCAATCCATCGGAGTTCGTGGCGTGGGCGTGGCCGTCATCGCCCATCACGAACGCGTCGGGCGCCCAGTACACACAGTTGCCGGTGCCGATGCACAGATCCTGGTCCACGGAGACCTCGAGCGGCATCGGCGCTACCCCTCCGGGAGATCGGGGAGCTTGGGCACGAACGAGCGGAGCGCGTCCTCGTCAAAATCCCCTCGTCCGGTCAGGTCACGCGCGGGGTCCTCGTACACATAGCTGTAGCCCCCGGGAGGGTTGGCCAGCAGCTCCCACCAGTTGCCATCCAGGTCGCAGAGGTAGAACCCGAAGCTCCCGTGCTGGAACTGGGCGGGGGTGATCTTCTTTATCTTGTAGGAATCCTTGACGGCGCTCAACCGCTCATGGGCTGCTTTGACCGCCTCGACGGACCCCAGATCCAGACCATTGTGATTGAGCAATGGCATCTCATGGGGCTTCCCGGTCTCCACCACGGCATAGGTGTGGCTCCCGCCAAGCCGAATCATCATCGAGACGGTGTGGTGTTGAACGATCTCAAATCCGAAGACCTCCTCATAGAAGCGTCGGGTCTCCTGTAGATCGACCGATTCCAAGGTCCCGTGAGACAAGAAGTTGACTGGAACCAGCGGAGCGGTGCTCGGTGATTTCGTCGTGATCTGGACCATGGCCCCTCCTTGCGTGAGCCACGACAGTATGCCAGGTCGCTCCCCCGAGGCACCAGGCATCCCTCATTCACCAGAAGCCCGTGGGCAGTCTTCGGCCCGCGGTGCGTGCCTTTCCTGGGCTCGCTCGGCAGGCAGCGATCGGCGGGCAAATGGTCGCCCTGGTCACGCCAGCCCGTCCGCGGCCGGTTGGCTGTGGCACGCCGAGGGACGGCTGTCGACCGTGCCCAGCCTCGCCCTCCGGTGGGCGGGCCCACCCCGGCGGAACAGTGGTCGCCAGGGACCGATGGCGACACGGCGGTGGTAGAGGCGGCCAACTCCGACACTGACGCCGGGACGGCGGCGGACCAGGACCCAGTTGGAGCTGTCTCGTGCTCGCCAGCTCCTGAGGGGGCACGCCGGCAGCTGCGGTGGGGCCGGGGGTCGGCCACCGCCCTGGACCACAGGTGGTCCAGGAACCGTCCGTCGCGGCCTCGGGCGGGCAGCGGTGTGTGACCCGGCACTCGTGCCTCACAGCCCCGAACCACGACGCGCCGGGCCGTGGACGAGGCTCCCCTCGCCGACAGCTCCCGCGGCGGTCCCCGTGGCCGCTCGACTGGTGCTGGGACAGCCACCACACGACCCGGTGGGGCGCACCGTCGCCATCGGGCTGTCCGTCGGCGCCGTCCCCTGCGGCGGCGGGCCGGTCGGTCGGGCGCCGCGGGCCAACGGCGCCCGGGGCAAGGCCTGGCAAGGGCGCGGCTAGCTCCGCGCGAGGAGACATCCCACGGCGCGACCCAGGTGGCGATCGCCATCCATGGCCACGCTGACCATGGAGGAGACCCTCGGTCGGTTGCACGTGGAGGCCCGGCGAACCCGCACCCGGCCGAGGGGCCCTCGGGCCCCTTGTCGGACGAGGGCGTCGAGGCCCCCGTCGGCGGTCCGGAACAGGACCTCCGGCCCGCGTCGGCCCATTACCGGATGGACCGCACGCGGGGCCGACACGCGGCCCGGGCCGAGGAGCTCCTCGAGCCGGTGGCGGATCGCCGGACGACGAGCCGTCGGCGCGCCAGATGGTCGACTGCCCGGCCTGCACCAGGGCGGGACAGTCGCCGAC
>DASQQH010000224.1:0-4775 GCA_035643555.1 Acidimicrobiales bacterium
ACTTCGGGCCTCGTTGTTGCGTGTTGCCCTGCGCGACCACACGGGGGGCTGATTCCACCGCCCAAGTGGGCATGTGCAGCGGCGTCTGCGGGGGTAAGTTGCAGGCATGGTCGAGGTGCAGTTGGCTGCAGTGCGAGTCGACCTCCAGTCCAACACCCCGGTGGTTCTGCTCCAGGAGATGCAGGGGGCCAAGCGGACGCTGCCCATCTTCATCGGACCCCCCGAGGCGACGGCGATCGCCTTCGCCATCCAGGGGGTGCCCGTGAAGCGCCCCATGACCCATGACCTGATGCGGGATCTGCTGGAGGTGCTGGACGCGAGCGTCGAACAGGTCGTGATCACCGAGTTGGTTGCCACTACCTACCACGCCGAGTTGCGCCTGGTGACTGGTGGCCGCCATCTCACGGTGCAGAGCCGGCCCTCGGACGCCATCGCCCTGGCTGCTCGGACCGGCACCCCCCTCTTCGTGGCGGATGACCTGCTCGACAGCGAAGGCGTGGTGCTGGCCTCCGAGGGTGACGAGGAGGAGACCCCGAACCCCGAGGAGTTGCTGGGGGAGTTCCAGAAGTTCCTGGACGAGGTCAAGCCGGAGGACTTCAGTTCCTGAGGCACCGACGGGCCCGCCGAGGGCTGGGGACGAGACGCCGGGCCAGGCGGGGGTCGTTGACGGTCCTGTCTCCAGCCGCCTACGCTAGGTTGCACGAGCGTAACTACGCGGTTGGTACCGTCGAGCCTGTGGCGCCGGCACGGGCCCCGCGACGAGGAGGCGTGCCGATGGGCGCCAAGGCAGGCGATGGGACCGTTGCTGCCGGGGAGGGCTACCGCGGCCCCCAGGTGTGCAAGCTGATCGGGATCACCTACCGACAGCTGGACTACTGGGCCCGGACCGGTCTCCTGGAGCCGTCGATCTCGACCGCGAGGGGGAGCGGAACCCAGCGCCGCTACTCCTACACCAACCTGGTGGAGCTGAAGGTCATCAAGCAGCTCCTGGACGGCGGCATCTCCCTGCGGTCGGCCCGCCGGGCCATCGCCTGCCTCCGGGAGAACCTGGGCACCGACCTGGCCTCGGCGAACCTGGTTCTCGGGGGCTCGGGCTCGGTGCTGGCCCGCAGCGGGGACGAGGTCGTGGACCTGCTCCGCGGCGGCCAGGGGGTGCTCAACGTGGTGCCCCTGGGGGGCCTGGTCGAGGAGCTGGACTCGGCCATCCTGGCCCTCGAGCGTCCCGCCCCGGCCACCGAGGACCGCCCCGCCCGGGCGGTCGCCGAGGGGGGCTGAGGGCCCACGGGCTCGCTCCACCCCAGGTGCCCCGCACCTAGGGTGGAGCCGTGCCAGCGCTCCGCCAGTCTCCGCTCGCCGCCGCCCACGCCGATCTCGGCGCCAAGATGGTCCCCTTCGGGGGCTGGGAGATGCCCCTGGCCTACCCGTCGGGAACGATCGCCGAGCACCGGGCCTGCCGGGAGGCAGCGGTCGCGTTCGACGTCAGCCACCTGGGCACGGTGCGGGTGGAGACCGAGTCGGCCTTCGACCTGCTCCAGGGCCACCTGTGCAACGACCTGGGCAAGATCGGGCCGGGACGGGCCCAGTACACCCTGCTCCTGGACCCCGGCGACGGGTCGGCCGTCGACGACCTGATCGTCTGGTGGGTGGCGACGAACCACTTCGATCTCATGCCCAACGCCTCCAACACCGACCGGGTCCGGGGGGCCCTGGGCGGCCGGGACGTCACCGCCGAGCGTGCCGTGGTGGCGGTCCAGGGTCCGGCGGCCCGCGAGCGCCTGGCCGCGGTGTCCCCCGAGGCCGCGGCGGTGGCCCACTTCGGGGTGACCCACTTCGACTGGCAGGGGGAGACGGCGGTGGCCGCCGGCACCGGCTACACGGGCGAGGACGGGGTGGAGTGCGCCGTCCCCGCCTCGGTGGCCGGCGCCTTCTGGTCGGCGGTGCTGGACCAGGGGGTGGTGCCCGCCGGCCTCGGCGCCCGGGACACCCTGCGGCTGGAGGCGGGGCTGCCGTTGCACGGCAACGAGCTCGGCCCGGAGATCACCCCGCTGCAGGCGGGCCTGTCGTGGGCCGTGGGCTGGTCCAAGGGGGACTTCCAGGGCCGGGCGGCCCTGGAGGAGGAGCGCGAGGCCGGCCTCGGCCGGCGGCTGCGGGGCCTGGTCCTGGCGGGCCGCCAGCCCCCCCGCCACGGCTACCCGGTCACCGCCGACGACCGGCCCGTGGGCCACGTCACGAGCGGCAACTTCTCCCCGGTGCTCGGCCGGGGCATCGCCTTGGCCCTCCTCGCCCCCGAGGTGGAGCCCGGCGCCGAGGTCCAGGTGGACCTCCGGGGGCGCCCGGCGACGGCCCGGGTGGTCACCCCGCCCTTCGCCGGCCCCCGGGCCGCCCTCCCGCCCGACCTGGTGGCCTCCAGCTAGGGGATCGCCCGGGCTACTCGAGCAGGTCGGGCTGCTCGGCGACCATGCGGTCGTAGAGGGGTTGGAAGCTGAACCACCCGGCCAGGCGGTTGCCCACCTGGGTCTGGGTCAGCCTGGCCATGTCGGGGTCGATGTGGACCGGCGTCCCCGCAGCCTCGGCGAGGAGCTGGGCCTGGCAGGAGCGCTCCATGGTGATGAACCACCACGCCGCCTCGTCGACCGAGTGCCCCACCGTCAACAGGCCGTGGTTCCGGAGGATGACGGCCTTGGTGTCGCCGAGGGCCTTGGCCAGCCGCCTGCCCTCCTCGGTCTCGAGGACCACCCCCGTGTAGTCGTCGAACAGGGCGTGGTCCTCGTAGAAGGCGCACACGTCCTGGGTGATCGGATCGAGCAGCCGACCCAGCGAGGACCAGGCCTTGCCGTGCAGGGAATGGGCGTGGGCGGCGGCCACCACGTCGGGGCGGGCGGCGTGGACCTGGGAGTGGATGGCGAAGGCCGCGGTGTTGACCGGGCGGCCCCCCTCGACCACCCCGCCGTCGCTGTCCACCAGGATCAGGTCGGAGACCCGGATCTGGCCGAAGTGCATCCCGAAGGGGTTCACCCAGAAGCGGTCGGGGTGCTCGGGGTCCCGGGCGGTGATGTGGCCGGCGACCCCCTCGTTGAACCCGAAGCGGGAGAAGAGGCGGAACGCGGCGGCCAGCCGCTGCTTGCGGTGGAGGCGCTCCTCGGTCGGGGAGTCGAAGCTGGGAACGCTCGGGGCACCCTGCACAGCCATGGACGGCATCCCTCCCTGCGTCGGCGTGGTCAGCACCGCCACCCTAGTCAGTGGGCGGGACCCGGCACGACGGCCGGGGGTGCACCAGGGCCACCGGGGGCTCCTCGTCCGTGGGAGGACGGCGACGGGGGCGGGCGCTGGCCGCCTCCTAGTCGCTGGTGAGGGCCTCCTCCTGGACGCAGGTGTCGCACAGCTGACGCCCGTGGTGGTTCCTCGTCGCCCGGAAGCCCTGGCAGCGCGAGCAGCGGTAGCCGATGTACAGGTCGATCTTCCCCAGGTGCTGGTGGGGGTCCGTCCCTCCCGGGTACAGCTCCTCCAGCCGGCGCTGGGCCGCCTCGCTCAGCGACCAGCTCTCGCAGTCGCCACCAGGGCGCCGCTGCACCAGGCCCAGGTCGACGAGGCCACGGACCAATGGATCGAACGTCTGTGCGGATGCGCGGCGGCCCCTCACATGTCCCCCCTTCGCCTCAGCGATCTCGCGCGCTTGCGCGCGCCATCATCTTCCCGCGTCTGGCGTCCCCCCGTCCAGGGCGTTGACACCGGGGGGGCCCGAGGCCCCACGTCCGGTCGCCCCGGCGCGCCTCAGCCCGGGGGCGAGGCCGGTCGGAGGGGGCGGTCTGGTTCCTGGGCCGTCAGTTCCCCCTGGAGCCGCCTGGTGACCCGGTGCTCGACCCAGAAGGCGAGGAAGGGCAGGAAGCCGGCCACGACCACGGCGACCACCTGTCCCAGGGTCCACCGGCTGCGCCGGGCCAGGTCCATGGCGACGACCAGGTAGATGATGTACAGGATGCCGTGGAGGGGGCCGACCACCTCGACGACCCCCGGTTGCCCCGCCCCGTACTGCAGGGGCACCCCGATCAGGCACAGCACCAGCAGGAACACCCCGATCAGGTAGGCCATGACCCGGTAGCGCAGCAGGGCCGCGCTGGTGAGCCGCGGCGGTGACGTCACGTCGGTGACCTCCTCTTACGCACCACCAGGCGCTTGGGTTCGTCGCTGGCCGCCAGGCCGGCCAGGTAGGCGTTGTAGGCGGCCCAGCGCTCGGCCTCCTCCTCGGTCAGCGCCGGGAGCACCCGTCCGGGCCCGGACCGCCTGGGCCCCGTGACCTCCTCGTCGGGGCGGGGACGGACAGCCGCCCCCCGCCCGGGCGCCCGGGTGGGCCGAGCCCGGGTCGTCATCCCGTCGTCGGTGGTGTCGGGCTGGCGCTCGGGAGCGGTCGTGGTGGCCTCTGGTGGCCCCTCCCGCCACAGCTTCCACCACATGTACATCGCGCAACACGCGAAGAACGGCCACTCGAAGGTGTACGCCCAACTGAGGCCATTGCCACCGAGCGCCCGCCCCAGCTGCCACCAGGTGGCCGCCGCGCAACAGCACACGATGAACAGCGTCGTGAGGTGCAGGGGCACATCCTGGCGCAGGAACCCGACGCGATACACCGCATCGAAGCTACCGAGCGGGGGTGGGAACGGAAAGTCGCCCGGGCCTCCGTGCCCTTGTCTACCAGCGCTCCCGGTGCAGTGCGGCGGCGAGGGGCCGGCGCGCGCGCCAGCCGGCCCGCTCGAGGTCGGGGGTCTCCTCGAGGTGGG
>DASQQH010000225.1:0-13584 GCA_035643555.1 Acidimicrobiales bacterium
ACCGGGCGGCGGCGTGGCGGGCCAGGGCGTCCTCACCGAGGGCCTCCCACGACAGGCCGCCCAGGGGGGCCGGCGTGCCACGGAAGCACCGGTCCACAACCTCCGGGGCGAGGCCAACGGCCTCGAAGATCTGCGCCGCCCGATAGGAGTCCACGGTGCTGATCCCCATCTTGGAGAGGATCTTCAGCACCCCGTCCTCGATACCGGTCCGGAAGTTCTCCTGGGCCTCGGCCGAGAGCGCCTCCTCCGAGGCGTCGGCGTCGGCGGCCACGGTCTCCAGCGCCAGGCGCGGGCAGATGGCGTCCGCGCCGTAGCCGAGCAGGCAGGCGAGGTGGTGGGTGTCCCTGGCGTCGTCGGCGACCACCACCAGGCCGGCCCGGGTCCGCAGGCCGGCGTCGACCAGGCGGTGGTGGATGGCGCCGGTGGCCAGGAGAGCCGGGACCGGGACCCGGGCCGGGGAGGCGGGCCGGTTGGTCGCCACCAGCACCACCACGCCGTCGGCCACCGCCGCCTCCGCCTCGGTGCCCAGGCGGTCCACGGCCGCCTCCAAACCGCCCGGGCCCTCGTCGAGGGCGAAGGTGGCGTCGAGGGCCTGGGAGCGGAACGGGCACTGGTAGCGGTCGAGGAGGCGGTCGACCGCCGAGGGATAGAGGAAGAACGAGGGGACCTCGAGCAGGTGGGCGGCCTCGGGTGACTCGTCGAGGAGGGGACGCCGGGGGCCGATCACGGTGCGCAGGCTCATCACCAGCCGCTCCCGGAGGTGGTCGATGGCGGGGTTGGTGACCTGGGCGAAGCGCTGGCGGAAAAAGTGGTGCAGGGGACGAGGGCGGCCCGCCAGGGAGGGCAGGGGGACGTCGTCCCCCATGGAGAAGGTGGGCTCCTTGCCCTCCGCCGCCAGGGGCTTGGTGACCATCCGCAGCTCCTCGACGGAGACGCCCTGGGTCACCTGGTGGCGGACGAGGTCGGCCGCGGGCGGGGGCTCCTGCACCGGCTGGCCGAGGGTCTGTGCCTGGAGGCCGTCGTCGGCCCATCTGGCGTAGGGGCCGAGGGTGGCCAGGTAGTCCTTGCACTCGGCGTCGAGGAAGGTCCCCTCGGCGGGGTCCACGAACAGCATCTGCCCCGGGCCCAGTCGGCCCCGCCGAACCCGGCCGTGCCCGGAAAGGTCGACGGCGCCCGCCTCCGAGCAGCAGGCCACCAGGCCGTCCTCGCAGATGGCGAACCGGAGGGGGCGCAGGCCGTTGCGGTCCAGGGCGGCCCCGACGCCCGCGCCGTCGGTGAAGATGAGCCCGGCCGGGCCGTCCCAGGGCTCCATCAGGCAGGCGTGGTAGCGGTAGAAGCCCAGGACCGACGCCGGCAGCTCACGGGCGCCCTCCCAGGCCTCGGGGACGAGCATGGCCACGGCGTGGCGGACATCCCGCCCGCCACGGCACAGCAACTCCACCGCGGCGTCCAGTTGCCCCGAGTCCGAGTCGGCCTCGTCCAGGACCGGCTGGAACAGCGCCTCGGGCCCGAGGCCGGCCTCCTCGGTCCCAAGGAAGCTCCGGGCCCGCATCCGGGCCTGGTTGCCCGCCAGGGTGTTGATCTCCCCGTTGTGGCACAGCGTGCGGTAGGGCTGGGCGCGCTCCCACGTGGGCAGGGTGTTGGTGGAGAACCGCTGGTGGAAGACGGCGAAGGGGCTCACCCAGGCGGGATCCTGGAGATCCGGGTAGAAGCGGCCCAGGGCGGGGGCGGCCACCAGGCCCTTGTAGGTGACCGTGCGGAAGGAGCAGCTGACCACGTAGGTGGCCGCCACCCCCCGCTCGATCCGCCGACGGAGCCGGTACGCCGCCCGCTCGTCGGCGGCCGGGGCCTCCAGCACGGCCTGGAGGATCCGGGGCCGGGAGGCCCGGGCCAGGCCTCCCAGCTCGTCGTCGTCGGTCGGGGGGTGGCGCCAGTCCACGACGGTGATCCCCTCGGCCCGGGCGGCCTCCTCCACCCCGGCCCGGGGGTCCTCCCCCCGGGCGAAGAGCATGGCCACCCCGTGGGGGGTCCCCCCTGGTCCCCGGCCGAAGACGGCGGGGGGGATGGCGCACAACAGCCCGGAGCCATCGGTGCTGCGGGCGTCGGCGGCCAGGGCCCCCCGATGGCTGACCTCGGCCAGGCCACCGAGGGCGGCCCGGACGATGGCGTGGCTGGCCCGCCCGTGGGCGTCGGCCACGAAGCCGATGCCGCAGGCGTCCCGGTCGACAGCGCGCATGGGGGAAACCTCGGAGTGTGTCGTCGGTCGGTCGTAGTTGACCGGGACGCTCGCTACCGGCCCGGCGGACGGTGCCGGTAGGCGACGGAGCGCCGTTGCCGTGCCACCCCGGTCCTGCCTGGGGGCATGATACCCCAGGCAGGGGGCGCCAGACCCCGCGTTAGAGGGGCCAGGTGGGCTGGTCCCTGCTCCGCCGACGGTCGGGCCCGAGGGCCCACGCCCGCCGCCAGGAGCCGGCCTCCGGCCCGGTGAGGGGCGGGGTGGTCCCCGCGGCGGCCCGCCGCCGTGCCGACCACCAGTCGCTGGTCGCCTCGTCGGCGAGGGCGGCGACCGCCGCCTCGATCCGGTTGGCCAGGTTGCGGGCGTCCTCGCCCTCGCCCGCCCGGAGCGCCGGCCCGATGGTCACCGTCGTCCGACCCGGATGGAACCCGGGTCGAACCTTGCCGTGCACCCGTCCGGTGCCCCCGAGATGGATCGGCACGACCGGGAGCCCGGTCCGGCGGGCCAGGTAGGCGGCGCCCCCCCGGAAGGGCTGGGCCCAGCCGTCGGGGCTCCGCCCGCCCTCGGGGAAGATGGCCAGGTTCCAGCCGTCCTCCAACAGGGCGGCGGCGAGCTCCATGGAGCGGCGGCTGACCCGCCGACGCTCCACCGGGATCGCCGAGATCAGCCCGGCCCACAGATGGGCCTTCCAGGTCCGGTCGAAGAAGAAGTCCGCCCCCGCCGCCACCACGGTCCGGTGCCGGAGGCGGGGGGGGAGGGTGATGAGCACCAGGGGGGTGTCCAGGTGGCTGGCGTGGTTGGCCACGAAGATGAGGGGCGCCCCCAGGCCCTGGAGGCGGTCGAGGCCGGTGACCGTGGGTCGGGCCAGGAGGTGGAGCGCCGGGCGGGCCAGGTTGTCCAGGGCCACGGCCCGGGCCACCCGGACGCCGTAGTGGCGGGCCCAGGCGGTGTCGTAGTCGACGCCCAGGGTGCGGGGGACCGGGCGCTCGAGGCCGGTGGGCCAGGCCGGGGCCCGCCAGGGGAAGCCCGCCCGGGCCACCAGCCCCCCGACCCCGCCGGGGCGGCGGGGACCGACCAGGGAGGTGGGGTGTCGGCCGTCGGCGACCTCGGGGGAGCGGTCGGCCATCGGTCAGCTCACGTCGGCCATCAGCAGCGGCGGGGCGTGGAAGTGGGTGACCGTGGGGTCGGGCCCCACGACGTCCTCGGCCAGCTCGAGGGCGTCGGCCAGGGTGGAGGCGGGGCGGAACCCGAGGCGTCGCACCGCCCGGCGGTCGCCCCCCACGACGATGACCTCCCCCAGGTGCTCGAGGGCGTGGGCGCCCCAGTACCACATGTAGAAGGGGTGCACCCCGTGGTAGGCGTGGCTGGTGCGGTAGAGGTGGACGTACCAGGGGTCGGTGGCGAAGTCCTGTTCGTACTTGGCCTCGATCTCCACGGGGTCGGTGGTCTCGGCCAGCACCTGCTCGAAGAAGTCGATGTAGCTCGGATGGTGCACCGGGTGGAAAGCCCACGGGGTGGGGTGGGACAGGATCAGGACCCCGCCCCGGCGGACGAGGGGCCTGCCCCGGTAGAGGTTGAAGAAGTAGCCGAGCCCCAGGCACATGACCAGGACGGGGTTCATGATCGAGTTCACGTTGTAGGGGCACAGATAGGGGAGGCCCATGGTGATCACGTCGGTCTGGCCCTCGACCTCCACCAGGTGCTGGCGGTACATGTGGTCGGTGGTCACGGCGTGGACGGCCTCCACCTCACCGGCCTGCACGCTGGCCATGGCGTGGGGGCCCTGGGTCGAGTGCAGGAGGTTCCGGGCCAGGCGGTCGGGGGTGCGGGACAGGGCCGCCGATGAGGCGAGGAACCCGGCTCGGTCCCGGAGCGACCACTCCCATTCCCGTCGCTTCAGGAAGCGGACGTTGTCGGGGAAGCTGTCGTTGTCGAGGGTGGTCTCGATCTGGAAGACCTTGACCCCCTGGGCGGCGATGTGACGGCCCATCCGCCAGTTGGAGGCGTGCAGCTCGGAGTGGCGCTGGTCCATGAACGAGCGGCTCTGCTGGAGGGTCCTGGCGTTGTGGTGGTGGCGCAGGCTCCGGTAGCTGGCGAGGCCGGTGGCCACGCTCTTGTGCCCGCCGTCCATGGCCACGAGGTTGAGGTTGACGTAGACGAGCAGGTCGCTGGTGGCGGCCCGCTTGTTCAGCTCGACCTCCTCGCCGGCCTCGGTCTGGCCCAGGTACACCAACCCCGCAGGGTCCTCGGCGTCGTGCTGGGTGAGGCGGCCGTGGGGGGCGAAGGCGTCGTAGATCCGGTCGCCCAGGATGTGGCGCAGCTCGCCTTCGGTCATCCGCCGGTGCAGGGCCAGGGCGGCGATGAGGACCACGTCGTCCACGCCGGCCTCGGCGGCGAGGTCCAGCACGGCCTCGATGACCCGCTGGCGGGCATCCGGTCGGCGCATCGGAGGCAGGGGCAGGGAGATGTCGTCGAAGGCGATGGTGAGGCGCATCCCCGGCGAGAGCAGGGTGGCGAGCGGCGGCGAGTCCCCCAGGGGGTGGGCCAGGGCCTCGGCGATGGCGGCGTCGGGGTCGGCAAGGGCGGCCACCGGCTCGGGGGGGTAGACGATCCGGGAGCCGACCGGCAGCCGCTCCAGGCGGAAGCCCTCCCCGTGCCAGAACAGGGTGGGCGGAGAGGACCGGTCGACCTCGAGGACGAAACCGGGCCTTCGACTCATGTGGGCGAGCTCCTCTGGGGGATGGACCGTCTGGCGCCGCTCCCGGGACGGGCCCGGGAGCCCCGCACCGGGTGGGGCGTGGGCTGGGGGGCTTCGGTGGTGGGGTCGAAGACCACCTTGACCCCGCCCCGCCGTCCCGCGGCGGCTGCGTGGGCGATGGCCTCCTGGAACCGCTCCAGAGGGTAGCGGGCCGAGACCAGCCGGCCGAGCCGAGCCACCCGGACCAGCTCGAACGCCAGGTCGAAGGTCCTGGTGCCCGCCCCGGGGCTGTCCTGCCCGGCCGGGCCCGACCCCCGCCCGTCGGGCTCGGCGCTCCCCCCGGGTCCTTGGCGGTGTTCCACGCCGTAGGCGTAGGCGCCGACCAGGGAGATCTCCCGCTGCCACAGGGGGGTGAGGTCGATCTTGGTGGTTCCGGGCATGCCCACCACCACGATCCGTCCCCGGGGGCGCACCACGGCCAGGGCCTCGGTCAACGAGGCCGCCGAGCCGACGCAGTCCACGACGGTGTCGGCCCCCCCGGTGAGCCGCCCGGGCCCGCGGGCGGGGCCGACGGCGAGCGACCGGGTCAGGCGGCGGACGGCACGGCGCACCTCCTCGGGGGCCGCCACCATGTCGGCGCCGAGGTCCCCGGCCAGGCGCCGCTGCTCGGGATGCTTGGCGCCGGCGAGGAGGGTGCCCGGGAGGGTGAAGTGGCGGAGGGCGGCCACCGTCGCCAGCCCGAGGGTGCCCGCCCCGAGGACCACCACGGCCTCGCCCTCGGCGCGCTGGGCCGCCAGGGCGGCGTGGACGGCGCAGGCCGCCGGCTCGACCATGACCGCCGCCTCGTCCGAGAGCCCGTCGGGGACCGGGTGCAGCTGGCTCTGGTGGGCGACCAGGCTGGTGGACCACCCCCCGCCGGTGTCGGCGCAGTACCCGGTCTGCAGGCCCGGCCGCAGGTGGCCGAAGGCCACCTGCTCACATCTCCCCGTGTGACCGGCGGCGCACGCCGGGCAGGGCGGCTCGATCCCCCGGGGACCACAGGACAGGACCGGCTCCAGCACCACCCGGCCGCCGTCGTCCAGGTCGCCCACCACCTCGTGGCCGGGGACGAAGGGGAAGCTGACCACCGGCTCGAACCACCGGGAGCTGCGGCCCGCCAGGGTGGCCAGGTCGGACCCGCAGATGCCCGCCAGACGGGGCCGCACCCGCCGCCACGTCGGGCCGGGCACCGGGGGCGGGTCCTGGTCCACCAGGCGCAGCGGGCCGACCCCCGCACCGGTCCCCGGCGCCAGGCTGGCCGTCACCCTGGCCGCGGCGAACCGGGCGGCGTTGCGCTCGAACAGCAGCGCCCGCACCTCAGGTCCTCCGGAAGGGGAGAGCGGCCCGGTGGCCGACATCCAGCCGGCCGAGGGGCAGGACGGGGCGTGGGGCGCCGGGAGCGGGGGACCAGTCCTCGGTGTGCCATCCCCGCCTCCGGGCGATGGCGGCCATCTTGGCCTCGGCGTTCACGGCGACCGGGTGGCCCACCGCCTCCAGCATGGGCAGGTCGCTGCAGGAGTCGGCGTAGGCCACGGACTCCTCCAGGGAGAGGCCGTGGTCCCCCGCGTAGTCGGCCATGGCGAGCGCTCTCGCCTCGCCGGTGGGCGGCGCCTGCACCAGCTCCCCGGTGAGGAGGCCGTCCTGCTCCGCCAGCCGGGCGCAGATGACGTCGTCGAAGAGGGGCATGAGGGGGGCGATGACGAAGTCGAGGGCGCCGGTGATGAGCAGGGTGCGGTGCCCGAGGGTCCGGTGGCGGCGGATCCGGGCGATCCCGTCGGGGAAGGCCCGGGTCAGGATGAGCGAGCTGCCGAGCTCCCAGGCGTCCCGACGGAGCTGCTCGGCGGGCGCCCCCTCGTAGCGGCGGTAGAAGGAGCGGAGGAAGTCGCCCCGGTCCCGGCGGTCCATGGCCAGGAGCCGGGGGGCGGCGGCCAGGAGGCGCATGCTGACCCGGGCCCGGTCCGTCGGACCAAGGTGCCTGGTGGCGAGCCAGGCGAAGGTCTCCACGACGTTGGAGGAGATGAGGGTGTTCTCGAGGTCGAAGACCGCCAGGTGGCGTTCCGGGTCGAGCACCGCCCGGCGCCCCCGGTCCTCGCGGCTCGCCGCCACCCGCTTCCGGGGGGTGGTGCGCACCCGGGCGTGGGCCACCACCGAGGGAAGGTGGACCTCCTCCACGTAGACCGGCCAGTCCACCGCGGCCGGGTCGAAGCAGAACCCGGCCTGGTCCTCCTCGTCGAGGCGTTGCCACAGCTCGAGGAGCCGATCGACCCTGAACCGGGCCTCGGCCTCGGCGTAGGCGCCGTAGAGCCGCACATAGGACAGCGCCCGCTCCGCCTCGGTGCGCCGCTCCTCGAGGCGGGCGGAGAGCTGGGCCCCTCGACCGCGGACCGGGAGGGCGGACACCGCCCGCTCGGCGGCGCCCAGGCCCCGGGTGGCCCGGGTGAGCTGGCGACGCACCCGTCCCCGGTCGGGGAAGGACCACTCGGGGGGCACGATGGGCTGGCCGTGGTTGTCGTAGAGCGGGTGCTTGGCGAACCAGGACTCCACCAGCTGCTGCAGCGCCCCGTAGCGCAGGGGGTTCCGGATCCCCGAGGCCACGTGGTACGCCCCGGGCCCCCCGGGGTCAGGGCCGGTGGCCGCCAGGGCGATGATGGCCGCCACCACCAGATCGACGGGGATGACGTCGAGGATGCCCTCGGGGATGCCGGGGAACTGGGCCAGCAGCCCCTTGGCGTAGGAGATGATCACCGGTTCGGCCATCCGAAAGCCCCGGATCCACCCGGGGACCGGCTCGGCCAGGGCGGACTCGATGATGGAGGGGCGCACGATGGTCACCGGCACCGGCCCCCGGGAGTCGAGCAGGGCGCGCTCGCCGAGGGCCTTGGTGTAGGCGTAGGCGTCGGGCCACCCGAGGGCCTGCGCCCGGGCCCGGCCGGCCTCGACCAGACGTTCCCGCACCCAGTCGAGCCGGGCCCGCTCGGCCCGCTGGGCGAGGAGGGGGGTGCCGGCGGCCCCCAGGTCGGCGCGGGCCTGCTTGGTGAACCGGGCCAGGTTGTCGCTGCGGCGGCTCTCGGCGTCCAGGTCGGCGCGGGCCCGCCGGGCGGCCTCGGCCTCGGCCCGCCAGTCCGCCGCGGTGGCGTAGGGGGTGTCGACGAGCATGGCCTCGGGGACGTCGCCCCGCCGGGTGCCGGCCACGTAGGCGGTGGAGACGGCGATCAGGTGCGCGGGACCGGTGGCCCCGCTGCTCGCGGCCAGGTCGGCCAGGGTGGCCGCCACCCGGGACGGCCCCAGCAGGTTGACCTCCACGGCGGTGTCCAGGGGATCGTCGAAGCTGACGGTGGCAGCGGAGTGGATCACCGTGTCGCAGCCCGCCAGGGCCTCCCGCCCTGCCTCGGTGAGGCCCAGCCCGTCGGTGGTGACGTCGCCGGCCACCACCTGGAGACGGCGGGCCACGTCGGCGTCGAACGCCTGCCCCCACTCGCGCCGGAGCCGGTCGAAGCAGTTGTTCCGCAGGATCTCTCGTCTGGCCCGCTCGTCGGCGCCGGTACGCCGGCCCGGGCGCACCAGGATGACCAGCTCGCAGTCGGGGACGCAGCGCAGCAGGCGCTCGATCAGGGCGGTGCCGAGGAACCCGGTGGCGCCGGTGACCGCGATGCGCCGCCCGGCCAGGGCGTCGGTGATCATCCGGGAGGGACGACCGGGCAGGATGAAACCGGCGCCGATCTGGGGACGCTCATCGCCCCCTCTTTAGCATCAGCCCCGGCGACAGGGCCATCCCCGCTGCCGCCGGTCACCCCGTGGACGGGGACGAGCCCCGTCCTTCCCGCTTGGCTCGCCCGTCCTCCCCCCGGGCCGCCTGGGCCCGACGTTCCCGCCGTTGGCGCTGGTCGTTCTTGCCCGGGCGGGCCGGGGGGGTGTAACGCTTGGAGGCCGACGGGATGGGCCGGCCCGTGGTGTCGAGGGGCTGTTTGCCCCGGCCCCGACCCCGGCCCCGCCCACCTCCGCCTCGCGCCGTACCGGCGCCCGTTGCCGCTCCCTGTGCGGCCGCCTCGCGGTTGGCCTCCTTGGCCGCGGCCACCTGGGCCCTGCTGTTCTTCACCAGGAGCCAGCCGCCCAGGGCGATCCAGGCGAAGCGGATCACCGAGACGGGGGTGTTGGGTCCCCAGGGACCGATGAAGCCGATCCACAGGGCCACCAGCCCCACCAGCCACCGCTTCTTGACCGCAGCCGACCACGCCAGCAACAGGCCCATACCTATGCCGATGCCCAGGTCCGCCCAGGTCGAGGGTTGGCCCTTGGGGACGGGCTGACCCAGTTTGGGGAGCCAGAGGGCGGCGAACACGACCACCGTGGCCGCCGCTGCCGCGTAGGCGAGCTGGCGTTCCCGCTTGTCGAGGGGCGGCGCCTGCGGGCGACCGAAGAGCCCCCGTCGTGGCGCCCCCCCTGATCCCCCGGCTCCGGAGCTGCCACCCGATCGGGCCCTCCCCTGGCCACCCGGCGACCGGGTGACTGATTCCTGGAGGCGGTCGAGGAAACCCATGACCCCCTGTATCCTACCGAGCCCCCGGTCCGGAGCCGCCCATCGAGGTGGGCCTAGGCTGCGAGGATGGACTTCAGGACCGAGACCGTGGCGGAGCTGGCGGGCGCGGTGCGCGGGGGGGAGCGGTCGGCCGTTGAGCTGGTGACCGCGGCGCTCGACCGGATCGAGTCCCTCGATGGCCGGGTGGGGGCCTTCGTGGCGCTGGATCCCGAGGGCGCCATGACCCGGGCCCGGGCCCTGGACCAGGCCCGGGCGAACGGCGAGGTCCTGGGGCCGCTGGCCGGGGTGCCCATCGGGGTCAAGGACCTGGAGGACGCCGCCGGCCTCCCCACCACCCGGGGGTCTGCGGCCTTCGCCGGGCGAGGGCCGGCGAAGGCCGACTCGATCCTGGTGGCCCGTCTCAAGGCGGCGGGGGCGGTCGTGGTGGGCAAGACCAACACCCCAGAGCTGGGGTGGAAGGCCGAGACCGACAACGTCGTGTTCGGGGCCACCCGGAACCCCTTCGACCTGGACCGCAGCCCCGGCGGGTCCTCGGGTGGCAGCGCCGCCGCGGTCGCCGCGGGCATGGTGCCCCTGGCGACGGGCTCGGATGGGGGAGGCTCGATTCGCATCCCCTCGGCGGTGTGCGGGCTGTCCGGGATGAAGCCCTCCCTCGGCCGGGTCCCCTCGGGCGGGCCGGAGGCGCCGGGGTGGGGGTCGCTGTCCACCAAGGGCGTGCTGGGCCGGCGGATCGCCGACGTGGTGGATGCCCTGGCGGCGGTCATCGGCCCGGACCCGAGCGACCTGGCATCCCTGCCCATGCCCGACGCCTCCTGGCTTGGAGCGCTCCGCCAGCCGCACCTGCCCGCCCGCGTGGCCTGGTCGCCGACGCTCGGCTACGCGCCCGTCGACCAGGAGGTGCGCGAGATCTGCGAGCGTGCCCTCAGGGAACTCGAGGCCGGAGGGGTGGAGGTGGAGCAGGTCGACACGGTGTTCCCCGAGGACCCCATCGTGTCGTGGCTCGCCCTCACCAACGCCTTCAACCTGCGTTCGGTCGAGCCCTGGCGGGGCACCGAGATCTGGGACCGCCTGGACCCGGGGATGGTGGCCCAGGCCGAGTGGGCGGCGGGCATGTCGGCCGCGGAGCTGGTCCGGGCCGAGGACCGCTGCCACGAGCTCAACCTCGCCCTCGTCGAGGTGTTCCACCGGGTCCGCCTCCTGGTGTGCCCCACGACGGCGGCCCCCGCGCCACTGTCAGGCGAACCCGGTGTCATCAACGGCGGGAGCGATCTCAACTGGGTCCGCTTCACCTACCCCTTCAACCTCACGAGGTCCCCGGCGGCCACCGTGTGCGCCGGCACGACCGCCACGGGGCTTCCTGTGGGCCTGCAGCTCGTGGGTCCCCAGCACGGCGACCAGGTGGTCATCCGGGCCGCGGCTGCGGCGGAGGCAGCCCTTGGCCCAGGTCCCCTCGCCCCGGTCGGGTGAGGGTCCCACGGGGCGGGCCGGATGGATACAGTGGGAGGGCGGGCGCTTGGCTCAGGTGGTTAGAGCGCAGCCTTCACACGGCTGAGGTCACAGGTTCGAGTCCTGTAGCGCCCACGGACGACGCTCCTGGTCAGACCCTGTTCATGGCGATCGCGTTCCCCACCGGCGTCGGAGAGCCGGGCCGGTGGCGGGGGGCCCGGGAGGGCCTCGCTGCCGCCGGTGGCGGTGCTCCAGACCGGTGATCGGGGCGGGCCACCCCGGCGGGGGGCGGGCCACCCCGGCGGGGTGGCGGGGGACAGCGGTGCCTGAGCGGTCCGGGACCGTGGCGAGGGAGGCATGGCCCCCGGGGTGGCGAGCTCCGCCGAGGGGTCCGGTGGCGAGACGCTGCGTCGGCGAGGTGCCACCGACCCCGGGCCCGGCCGGGGCCCTGGGTCGTCGCGCCACCAAGCGCTCAACCGGACCGGAGCCCCCAGCGGTGGGGGATCGCGGTAGGAGGGTCGCCCGTCGGGCGGAGGATGGTACCACCACAGCTGAAGGGCCCGGGGCTGCCTTCAGCCTCTCGGGGGTCGCCCGGAACGGGCGTCCCGGATCCACCGGATCGCGCCTTTGCAACCACCCGTGGGGACGCTCACCGCTCTAGCCGCCGGCGCGCCGTCGGTCGATCAGGGCCGCGGGTCCCACCTGGACCAGGCGCAGCACGGTAACCAGACCGATCCCCCCGACGAGGTTGCCCAGGACCGCCCAGCCAGCGTCCTTCGCCCAGGTGAGGTAGCCGAAGGGGGCATGAGCCTGGAGGCCGGCGAACATCTCCAGAGAGGCCACGATCACGTGGTTGAGGGACCCGAGGGCCAGCAGGAACCCCGCCACCACCGCTGCCACCAGGCGACCCAGGAGGGACTCGCTTGCCCGCTCCATCCACGTCATGAGGGTGACGATGGTCCCCCCAAGGACGGCCGTGGCGAAGCTGGCCCCGTTCACTCCCGCCCGGGCGTAGTGGGTGCCCAGGGCCACGGCCACCCCCCGCACCTCGGGGAGGCCGGCAGTCACCACCGCCATGATGACCCACCCCCCCGCCAGGTTCATCACGAGCGTGCCCGCCCACAGGCGAACCACCGCCCGGGGTCGGGCCTCCCCGCCGGCCACGGCGACGATCGGGACCAGGAGGTTCTCCGTGAACAACTCGGAGTCAGCCAGGGTGAGGGCAACGAAGCCGACGGTGAAGGCCAGCGCCCCGGCCACCCGGTTGTGGGTCAGGGCCTCCACCAACAACAGCGCCAGGACCCCCATGCCCACATCGATGCCCCCCACAGACCCGGTGGCAAGGAGGGCAGGCAGACCCCTGGCCAGGCGCTCGGACCCCTCCTCGGTGGTGCGCTCGAAGGTGGACTGGACCCTGGAGCCGGCCCCTTTGGAGCCCCTGGGGCCGGGCCTCCCAGGAGGACCCTCTCCACCCGCGCGGGGCCCCACCTCCGCCCTGCGGCCCGAGGGACGCCCACTGTCTCCGGCGTCTCCGATGTCGGCGCAGTGCACGCCTCCCAGCATCCGCCCTTCCTCCTGTGCGACCGACGCCCCACTCACGTGGATCCCAAGCACCCGGCTCCCTGCCGCTCGCTCCGAGCCGGCTTGCCGTCCGCGCTCGACCGGGCCCGCACCGGCGCCATCACCAGCCAACTGGCGACCGACCAGGTGCTTGCACAGGACCCAACGCAGCGCGGCGAACAGCCGGGAGCTCCCCACCCAGCAGGCCTCAGGACTCTGTTTCAATAAGGCCCAGTAGCCACTCCAACGGCAGATCGCCGTGGGTGCCTTTCTGGCCACACACCCAGCACCTCGACACCGCCATCTCCGGTGCGAGCCACTCGACCTCACAAGATCTGCACTGCCACCGCCGCTTCGGCGGTTCTTGAATCGTTACCGCCACCATGTTCAGCATGAAGACCTCACATACCTGTTCACCCGGCACTCCTGTTTGCTTCTCAGCTATTCTGTACACATCCCCGGATGCCAACACCTGCCGCCAACCGTGGCACCGGAGCCGAGGAGAGCCACTGGGCGACTGAGAGCGTGTTCCCCACCGACTCCACGTGCGTACGCCCGGATGCAATGCTCCAGTCGTCAGCGGGAACGGGCCCGGCCACTGAGGACCAAGGCCGGCTCAGGTGGCTACCGATGCAGTAGTAGGTAGTAGGCAGGCCTGGCCAGACCTGTCTGTAACTCAGATGATCCAATGATCGCGAGCTCCACGACGGCGCCTCCTCGTCAGGCAACTACAGCGGCGATGATGCCCTGTGCTGTCCGGGCTGGTCCACCTGGAGGACGAGGCCGCTAGTCGATGTTGTCGATCTCCGAGCGCGAACGGAGCTGTGCCAGGCTCTGGCGGAGCAGCCGGGACACATGGTTCTGGCTCATACCGAAATGAATGGCTATCTCGGATTGTGTCTTCTCCTCGAAGAACCGGAGATACAGGATGGTCTGCTCGCGCTCACGGAGCTGTCCTATGCCGGGTTGCACCACACACCGTGCCTCAAGTTGATCGGGTAGGCGGTCATCGTCCTCCAGGCGTTCTGCGAGATCTGTCGTGCCCGTGTCCCCCAGGGGCTCCTCCAG
>DASQQH010000226.1:0-4725 GCA_035643555.1 Acidimicrobiales bacterium
CCAGCCATCGCCGCTGGTCCGCGAGGCTGCGCGGGACCAGCTCGAAGACGAAGGTCGAGGTCTGCACCTCGGCGTTCCAGATGGTCCGGGTGGCCTCGGCGTCCTCGAGGGTGGCCAGGCGGACGAGCATCCGGGCGAGGCTAGTTCGCCCGACGGGTCCGCTCTGGTTGATGCCGGTCCGGGCGGGGCCGACTAGCATCGCCCCGGTCGCAAACATCCTGGTCGGGGACGCGCCCCCGGCCAGCAGGCGCCCCCTTAGCTCAGTCGGCAGAGCGCAGCCATGGTAAGGCTGGTGTCGTCGGTTCGATTCCGACAGGGGGCTCGGTCCGGCCGGTCCGAGGGTGGCGGACTACACTGGTGCCAGGAGGTACGGCGAAGGACGGCTCCGTCCTCTCGCCGGCCTCTCGGGAGCCTTGGCCCGGAGCGGGCACGCTCGGACAACCCGTGGCGGCGTAGCTCAGTTGGTTAGAGCACACGGCTCATAATCGTGGGGTCGTCGGTTCGAGTCCGACCGCCGCTACCGCTCGCTCCGGCGAGTCGACCGAGGAGAGGACATGCCCAGGAACGAGAAGCGGGTCAAGGTCACCCTGGCCTGCGATGTGTGCAAGCGGCGCAACTACATCACCATGAAGAACCGCCAGAACAACCGTGAGCGGATCGAGATGAAGAAGTACTGCCGCTGGGACCACCGCCACACCCTCCACCGGGAGACCCGCTGAGCCGGGGGGACCGCCACCACGGCCGGTCCTCCCCGCCGGATGTAACCCCGGGAGAGGCCACGGTGTCGGATGGGGTGATGCAGCCGGGTCTGGGCGAGCTGGTGTTCCTGGCCAAGGGGGGCAGCCGTCCTGCCTTTGACGACCTCGTGCGGGCCACCTACCAGGACACCTACGCGCTGGCGTTCCGCCTGACGGGCAACGAGGAGGACGCGAGCGACGTCGTCCAGGACGCGTACCTGCGGGCCTACCGGTCCCTCACGGGGTTCCGGGGGGACGCCGCCTTCACCACCTGGCTGTACCGGATCACCGCCAACTGCGCCGCCACCCACCTGTCCCGGCGGGGGCGGACCCGCCACGAGCCCCTGGCCGACGACGCCTCCCTCGCCGACGAGCGCCCGGTGGCCGACCCCGAGGGCATGGCCAATCTGGCCCTGGAGCGGGACCGGGTGACCGCCGCCCTGGCCGGCCTGCCCGACCGCCTGCGTGTGGTGGTGGTCCTCCGGGACGTCTACGACCTGCCCCACGAGGCCATCGCCACCGAGCTGGGGATCACCGAGACGGCGGCGAAGGTCCGCCTCCACCGGGCCCGCAAGAAGCTCCGGGAGCGTCTGTTCCCGACCCGGGTTGAGCGCCGCGAGCTGGAGCACGCCCATGCGGTGTGAGCAGGTCCTCGACGTGCTCCCCGGGATCATGGACGGGGTCGACGCGCCCGATCCGAGGGTGGTCGCCCACGTGGAGACCTGCCTGCGCTGCCAGGCGGAGCTGGTCCAGTACCGGCGGCTGCTGCGGGCCCTCCACCAGCTCCGGTTCCAGGGGGCGGAGCCCCCCGCCGGGCTCGTGGGGGAGATCCTGTCCCAGCTCGGCGAGGCCGCCGAGCGGGGGGCGATCCGGTCGGCCCTCGCCGGGCGGCGTCTCGCCTACCTGACCGGCCTGGCCGTCGCGGCGGGCGCTGCCGGCGCCGCCGGGGCGGCCGTCCTCGTGGTCAGCCGGGGTCGGGGCGGGAAGCTCCCCCTGGCCAGCTGAGGGGCGCCGCCGGCCGAGGTCGTCCTGCCAGGGGCGATGGTTCGCCGCGCGGGGGGGCGATGCTATTCTCGTCAACTGCCCCCAAGGGCAGTAGCTCAACTGGCAGAGCACCGGTCTCCAAAACCGGCGGTTGGGGGTTCGAGTCCCTCCTGCCCTGCGAGGTCGAGCGGCAGGTCTGACCGACGAGGTAACCGTGAATCGTCAACTCAAGGGCAACACCGACCAGGACGACGGGGACGACGGGATAGGGGTCGAGGACGCCTATCTGGAGGACCTCGACCTTGAGGAGTACGCCCACGCCCGTCGCGCCCGCCGCCACAGCCCGCCCGTCCAGTACCTCCATGACGTCCGCGCCGAGCTGCGGCGGGTCGCCTGGCCCACCCGGACCCAGGTGGTCAACTACTCGATGGTGGTCTTCGTCACCCTGGTCCTGGTCATCGCACTCATCTTTGCCCTCAGCTTGGGGTTCACCAAGGGGGTGACCTACCTCTTCCAGCCATGAGCGATCCCGCTGCATTCTTCAACGCCTCGAGCGCGCCCGACGAAACGTTCCCTCCGGCGGAGGCAGGGGAGGAGGCCTCGGCGACGCCGCCCTCCTCCGAGGCCGACCCGCAGGGGGCCGCCGCGGCCGGCGACCCGCTGGGGGCCGCCCCGGCGACCGAGACCGCCGACGAGGCCACTGAGGCCCCCGACGAGGCCACCGAGGGTGGAGAGCCACCTGGCCCGGGGGAGGACGCCCAGGAGGTCGAGGTCCCGGTCGAGAGCCCCTACGACCGCCCGGGCCGGTGGTACGTGGTCCACACCTACGCCGGCTACGAGAACAAGGTGAAGTCCAACCTGGAGAGCCGCATCGGCTCCATGAACATGGAGGAGCGGATCTACGAGGTGGTCATCCCCATGGAGGACGTCGTCGAGTTCAAGGGCGGCAAGAAGGTGACGACCTCCCGGAAGGTCTTCCCCGGCTATCTCCTGACCCGCTGCGAGATGGACGACGACTCCTGGTCGGTCATCCGCCAGACCCCGGGGGTCACCGGGTTCGTCGGCCCGGGGACCAAGCCGACCCCCCTGTCCCGGCGGGAGGTGGAGGGCATCCTGTCGGTGCGCACCGACGGGGCCGAGGCGGCCCGGAAGAGCCGGCCCCGCCTGGAGCACGAGGTGGGGGAGACCGTCCGGGTCAAGGAGGGTCCCTTCGCCGACTTCTCCGGCCAGATCGCCGAGATCAACGAGGACCAGCTCAAGCTCAAGGTCCTGGTCAACATCTTCGGCCGGGAGACCCCGGTCGAGCTCGAGTTCAGCCAGGTGGCCAAGCTCTAGCGCCGGGGCGCGCTCGCTAGGGTCTGGGTCCGCCGGATACGAAGGAGAGTCGTTCACACCGATGGCCAAACGCCGCGTCGTCGCCGTGGTCAAGATCCAGCTCCCGGCCGGGCAGGCAACGCCCGCGCCCCCGGTGGGTACCGCCCTCGGGCCCCACGGGGTCCAGACGATGGAGTTCTGCAAGCAGTACAACGCCGCCACGGAGCACCAGCGGGGCTCGATCGTCCCGGTGGAGATCACGATCTTCGAGGACCGGTCCTTCACCTTCATCCTCAAGACCCCGCCCACGACGGTGCTGCTCCGCCAGGCCGCCGGGATCGAGAAGGGCACCCCCACCCCGGGGCGGAGCGGGGCGGGCACCATCACCGACGACCAGCTGGCCGAGATCGCCCGGACCAAGCTGCCCGACCTCAACACCGACGACCTGGACGCGGCCAAGGCCCAGGTGGTGGGCACCGCCAGGTCCATGGGCATCACGGTGCGCTGACGGCCAGGCGAGAGAGGGAGCACACCCAATGGCGAGGGGTAAGAGGTACATCGACGCCAGCCGCCGCTTCGACCGCCAGGGCCTGCACACCCCCGGCGAGGCCATCGACCTGGTGAAGAGCCTGGCGAGCGCCGGCTTCGACGAGACCGTCGAGGTCGCCGTGCGCCTGGGCGTGGATCCCCGCCGGGCCGACCAGATCGTCCGAGGGACCGTGGCCCTCCCTGCGGGCACGGGCAAGACGGTCCGGGTGGCGGTGTTCGCGGCCGGCGACGCGGCCGCCGCGGCGCGGGAGGCCGGGGCCGACGTGGTGGGTGCCGACGATCTGCTGGCCCGGATCCAGAACGAGGGGTTCCTGTCCTTCGACGTGGCCATCGCCACCCCCGACCTGATGGGCCAGGTGGGGCGCCTGGGCCGGATCCTCGGCCCCCGCGGCCTGATGCCCAACCCCAGGACGGGCACGGTCACCACCGACGTGGCCCGGGCGGTGACCGAGTTCAAGGGGGGCAGGGTGGAGTACCGCACGGACCGGGTCGGCAACATCCACGTCCCCGTGGGCAAGGTCTCCTTCGGCCGGGAGCGGTTGGCGGAGAACCTGCGGGCGGTGCTCGAGGAGCTGGTCCGGGCCAAGCCGGCGGCGGCCAAGGGCCGCTACCTGCGTGCGGTCACCCTGTGCTCCACCATGGGCCCGGGGGTGAAGGTCGACCCGAGCCGTGCCCGGCACGGCGACGAGGGGTTGGCGGCAACCGCCTGACACGGCGCCGGCGTACCGGGGTGGGCGCCCGACGTAGGTTCCCCGACGGGAGGAGGCCGGGGTGCCTGGTCCCGGAGGCCCGCCTGGTCACCGCCTCGACCAGGCCCGGCGTACCCCGGACCCCGAGAGGCGGGCCCCGAGGCCCCGCCGTCGGTGTGGGCGGGGGGCCGGGACACCCCGGCCGCCTGGACGAGGCCGTCCCCAAGCCGTCACCCGGGGTGGGAGCGCACCGAGGCCGGTGGGCAACCCCTCCCTCGTCGTCGCCGTGGGCAGAGCGACCACGCCGGCCCCGACCACCATCCGCCGGGCCGGGTCGGTCCCGGCGGGTCGGGGCAACGTAGCCTCGGTGGCTGATGTCGTCTCGCCGACGGATCACTAGTAACCTGTCCGGCGGCCGGGCCCGGTGTGCCGGGCAGGCCGCACAACCCGCA
>DASQQH010000227.1:0-5691 GCA_035643555.1 Acidimicrobiales bacterium
ACTGGCCTCCACTCAGCACCCGGGCTGGCCCGGGTGGCCGCAGCACTGGGACCGGGTCCGCGCCTTGTGGAGGTTGTTGGCCACCGTCAGGCGTAGCCGGGTCACCAGGGAGGCCTCGTAGGTCGAGAAGTTCCGCAGGGCAGCTCGGAGGCTGGGCCGTTCCACGGAACAGAGCCTATGGCGGCTCGGGGGCGTGAGCCAGGACACCGCGCCACGGGACGGATGGGCCAGGCCCCGCTGTCCCCCGTGGCCGGGACACGGGGTGCCGCCCGGGGCCGCTCGCCCCTGGGAGCCGGACAGTGGGTCACGAGCCCGGGGGCGCCAGTTCCAGGATGATGGTCACCGGCCCATCGTTCACCAGCTCGAGGGCCATGTCGGCGCCGAACTCCCCGGTGGCCACGCCGGCCCCCAGGTCCCGGAGGGCCTCGGCCACCCGGTCGACCAGGGGTCGGGCGATCGCCGGGGGGGCGGCCTGGACCCAGGACGGACGCCGCCCCCTGCTCGTGTCCCCATACAGGGTGAACTGGGAGACGACCAGCACCTCCGGACGCCCGCCCGCTCCGTCCAGCTGGGCCAGTGAGCGGTTCATGGTCCCCTGGTCGTCGGCCAGGATCCGCAGGTGCCACACCTTGTGGGCAAGCGCTGTCGCCGTCTCCTCCTGATCACCGTGGGTAGCCCCCACCAGGACGCAGAGCCCCGGGCCGATCTGGCCCGTCACCTCGCCGTCTACCCGCACCTCGGCCCGCGTCACCCGCTGCACAACCGCTCGCACACCGCCAGGATGGCCCACGGCGAGGGGTCGGCGGTCGGGCCGCGGGCGTGGGGTCGCCAGGGGCGGTCCGGCCGGCGTCGGGGTGTGCCCGGTCCGCTGCGGGTGCCCCGGCGGATAGAACCGGGTGATGCGGATCACGCTGGACTCGGGAACCGTGGCCGAGCTCGCCCGACCACCCGGGCGGGGCTCTGGGCTCGGGCTCGTCCTGGCTCCCGACATCGCGGGGCTCCGGCCACTGTTCGACGAGCTCTGCGAGCAGCTGGCGGAGCGGCACGGGTGGGTGGTGTGCGCGCCTGAGCCCTTCCCCGGCCGGGAGACCCTGGACGTGGAGGGTCGCAGGGCGGCCCTGGCCGGGTTCGATGACGGTCGGGTGATCGGGGACCTGGTCGACGCGGCCGGGCGGACCGGGTGCCACCAGACCGCCGTCATGGGCTTCTGCATGGGGGGCATGTACGCCCTGAAGGCCACCGCCAGCGGCGCCTTCAGCCGGGCCGTGGCCTTCTACGGGATGATCCGGGTGCCGGAGACCTGGCGGGGGCCGGGCCAGGGCGAGCCGCTCGACGCGCTGGCCAGGGCGGGCGACGTTCCCGTCCTCGCCGTGGTGGGCGAACGGGACCCCTACACCCCGCCGGCGGACATCGACGCCCTGGCCGGGCTGTCCAACGTGGCCGTGGCTCGGTATCCCGACGCCGAGCACGGGTTCGCCCACGATCCGAGTCGGCCTGCCTATCGGTCCGGGGACGCGGCGGACGCCTGGCGTCGGGCTCTGGCCTTCCTCGCCGGACAGCCGGCGACCAGCCACCAGGCGGGGAGCTGACCCTCCGGGAGAGGACCGCCGGACCCGTTGTCGCCCCCGGGGGGCAGGGTCGCACCCCGGGGGAGGAGAACCTAGACTCCCCGGCGGAGAGGTGCGAGAGCGGCCGAATCGGGCTCACTGCTAATGAGTTGACTCGGGAGACCGGGTCCGAGGGTTCAAATCCCTCCCTCTCCGCCCTGCCACCAGCGTCGGGGCCGATGGTGGGTGCCATGGCCCCCGGTAGAGTGAGGGGCAGGTCACCAGGCGCTCGTAGCTCAACGGATAGAGCATCTGACTACGGATCAGAAGGTTGGGGGTTCGAATCCCTCCGAGCGCGCAACGTAGTCCCAGGCCAGCGGGGGTGTCTGGGGCGCCAGGGCCCGCCGGGCGCTCTTGGCCCAGTGGACAGGGGCCAGGTCTGTCCCGCCCCCACGGCCCTAACGGTCAACGAGCTGGTCGACACCGCCCCCGGGCGAGGTGCTCGGTGCCGAGGCGCTGGTCCGCCGAGCAGGCCCGGGAGTTCCTGGCCGTGATGGAGGGGGACCGCGCCTGGCCCCTGTGGGCCTTTCCTCCTCGGGTCGGGGCCCCGGGTGGGCGAGGTGGTCTGCCTGCGGTGGCCCCACGTGGACCTGCGCAGGCGCCATGCCCGGATGGTGGAGTTCGCCTCGGCCCTCGGCTACCAGCTGGTTCCTCCCGCGGCCAGGAGCTCTGCCGCCGTGGGCACCATCGAATGGAGCTCCGCTCCCGGGCCTGCGCCTCGGCCACGAGCGCACCGTGCCAGCCAGCACGTCGGCCCGCTCCATCTTCGTTGGGGATGGAGGCAACTGGTGGCGAAGGGAACGTCCGGGGGCACGGGTCTGCCACCCGAGTGGGCGACACTCGTCGGTCGCTGTCAGCGCCGTTCTGGCCGCTCGGGCGAAGCCGTCGCTGTGACAACTTCGTGTGGCGAGGTCAGAGCGAGCTCTCCGGCCACGACGGAAGCGGTGGAGGAAAGCCAGCCCCGCCTCCCCTCTCGAACGCCTGGGGGAGTGGTCTGAGACGACCCTCGACGGGGCCGGATGACAGCCTCCCGGGAGCGCGACCCCTACCGCCATCGTCCTGCGGGGGCTCATGAAGAACCCCGACGACGTCCGCCCCCTCTGGAGGCCCTGTGTCGAGTGGTGATCGGCGCCATCGACAAGGCCGGTGCCGCAGAGGACGGGGGATGCGATAACGCCAGGATGTGGGTCGGCTCCGGTCCTGCCAGGATTGGTCCATGGCGTCCTGGAACGAGTTTGCCTTCGCCGAACCCGACCTGGCCCAGCGAGTGCGCGCGCTGTACGGAGCGCACAAGCACCACACGATGGCGACGCTGCGAAAAGACGGGTCGCCGAGGATCAGCGGCACCGAGGTTTACTTCGCCGAGGACGGCCTGGCGGTCGGCGTGATGGGTGGTGCCCTGCGAGCCCTTGACCTTCGACGGGACGGACGAATTGCCCTGCACAGCTGCACTGCCGATCCCCACGAGGACCCCACCGCCTGGCCCGGTGATGCCAAGGTCTCGGGAACCGCTTCCGAGGTTGAGCTCCACGGCGGCCCTCCTGGTTCTCACCGCTTCCTCGTCGATCTCACCGAGGTCGTGATCACCCGTGTCGGGGAACCGCCTGACCACCTGCTCATCGAGACCTGGCACCCGGGTGCTGGTCGCCGTCGGATCGAGCGACGCTGACCCGTCGACCACACCAGTAGCGCCGGCATGAGGACTGGGCGATGCTTTTCCAGCCATGTACCAGGCAGCCCGGTCGTCCCGCCGCTGGGCCACCGGGACGTGACGGGACACCGCGGCTGTCAGCAGTCAGCTCCCTCCGCGCCGGGCCGGGGCGTCTCGGGCCCGGGGACCATCACCCCACCATGGGTCAGGAGCCGCTCGACCACCGACCGGGGGTCGGCGGAGCCGAGGGGCTCGCTGTCACAGGGGCGCCAGGGCTCGTCTGCGTCGGCGATGGCGAAGCAGTACCAGGAGCCGCGGTCGCCGGCGACCTTCAACAGGTGCAGACCCCACTGGACGACCACCGGGCCGGTGGTTCCGCCCAGGATCTCCGCCAGTCGGGGAACCTCGTGGTTCCGGTAGCGATGGGTGCCGTCAGCCAACGCGACGGTGATCATGTTCCCCTCCATGCCCGTCACCTCCCCGGACGCCGGCGGATACTCCTCCTCCCGCGAACTGCGCTTGGCCTGGATGAAATGGACGGTGTGGCCCGGGATGTAGAGGCCGCAGTGCTTTGCCGGTGGCACCCGCCGCTTTCCTGGGCCCGCCCCATCCTCCTGGCGCTCGAGCTCGACCCGGCCTGGGTCGTCCGGTCCGACCCCATCAGTCATCGCGTTTCCTCCTGACGCCGTCTCGGCATCCACGTCGGCCCCGACAGTCCCGAGCCGCCACGACCGGGGCCTCCCAGGGCTGGTGGGATGATGCGCGGGACCGCCGGTGGTCGGGTGTCCCCTCGATGGCCAGGGCCGACCGGGCACACCTCCCGGTGACCACGCCGGGAACCTGGTCCGATGGGAGGGCGACGGCAACGGGTCTCCCGGCTGGGTTCCGCTCAGCCACGCCGAACACCCCGGGGGTGGGCGAGTCGCCGATTGACGCCGACGGCGGCGACCACCGCCACCAGGACCACCACGCCACCTCCCACCGTGAAACCACCAGCGATCCAGAAGAGGATCATCGCCATCAGCGTCACCGCCATGGCCACGGTGGTCCAGATACGGGCCCACGGCACCGGTGGCCGAGGTTCGGTGTGGCCAGCCCGCGCCGGCCCCTGCCAGCACGGGTCCGCAACCTCGGCATAGTCAACCGTGAAGCTGTTCCCGCACCTGGGGCAGATGAGCACGGGCGCCTGGCGAGCCAGACCGGCATTGAGACCGACGAGCACCCGCAGCACCAGCGAGTCGATCAGGACAACCAACGGCAGGAGGAACCAGTAGGTCGTCCACCACGGTCGCCGGCCCGCCGCAAAATACATGGCGCCGCGGTAGCCGCACAGCCCGCACCACCCCTGCCGGTAGGTGTGGTAGACGGCGGTCTGGCCTTCAGGGCCGACCCCACAAGGTCCCACATGATCCTCATCGGCGAGGGGAGCGCAGTGGCCCGCTCCCCGGGGCACGTCATCCATGTCACGGTCTCCTCGCTGGCGCCTTCCCAGCGGGAAAGGCTGCCCACGCAGCGTGGCGCCTCGCTGGTCCCCACTCAGGGCTCAGGCACAGCTTCTGGCGGCATGATACGTAGGGGGTGTAACGCTGTCCCGGGGAGACCGGAGGGGAGTCGGCGCGGGACCGAGCGTCGCTGGGTTGACCGAACGGGCCCGGGCGGACCGGGTGGCAGCAGGCGAGGTGGAGGAGGGAGGCGTCCCGCTCCACAACGGTGCGGGGGCGGGCACAGGCGACGAGGTGACCACCGGGGCGAACCGGGCCGACCTGCACCTCGAGGAAGCAAGACGCGGCGAGCACGTGGCGACCGCTTCGTGGTGACCGGGAGGGGAGAGGACGGGTCCCTCCCGCGTGTCCTCCCTCCCGGGGACCCGGGGAGGTGACCCTTCCCCCCGACTACGTGGGGAGCCACGTGGAGCTTGGAGCTTTCCTACGCCTACGCCGCCCATCGGTGGCCAGGAGGTGACCGCAGATGTGTCCCGAGCCATAGTGGCTGCAGGAGATGAGCGGGAGCAGCTCTATGTGGCCATGTCCCGCGGGAGGGAGGACCACGGGGCCTTCGTCGTCACCGACCACCTGGAAGAAGAGGAGCACCGTCACCGCCCCCGCACAGCGCCCGGGAGGTCCTCGCCCAGGTCCTTTCCAGCCACGAGCCGGCCTCGGCCACCGATGCCTCCTGCACACGAGTGGAATCCCTTGCCATCCTGGCCGATCGCTACGAGGCCCGCCGGGTGTACTGGACCGGGTGGCTTCTGGCGAGGACATCCACCTGGTCGAAATTGGTCGTGGAGCTCCGATCACCACATTGTGGCGGTGCTTGTTACGAACGATGAGCCGCTCTGACTGGCCGGGGATGGTTGATTATGCAGTTCGATCGAGTGAACGAGGCCTAAGAGCGCACTGCATGGTGCCAGCCCTAGCGTATGCTCCGCCAATC
>DASQQH010000228.1:0-2240 GCA_035643555.1 Acidimicrobiales bacterium
AGTAGCGCTCCCACTCCGGGGCGTTGGCGGCGATCACCTCGTCGACGGCCGTCGCCAGGTCGTCCTCCCCCAGGGACTCGAACCCCCGGGCCCGGGCCAGCGCCGCCGGATCGCCGCCCTCGTTGTCCAGGAGGTCGCCCAGGACCGTCTTGGCCTGGGTGGCGGTGAGCTTGCCGCCGGCCTCCATCACCAGCAGGGCGGCGAAGGTCTCCGCCGGGAGCTGCCGGGCCGCCTCGGGACGGGCGGCGGCCTCGTTGGCCGCCCGGTTGAGCGCCAGGCGGGCCGGCGCCCCTGCCGCGAGCGCCTGCAGGACCAGGTCGTCCAGGGCGAGCTCGACGACCGCCGCCACCCGATCGGCGGGAGGAGCGTGCCCGCCGTCGGTGTCGGACGCCTCGGCGAGGGCCTCGGTCAGCCGCGCCCTGCGTTCGGCCGGCATGGGAGGGAGGGCCGCGGCCACCCGGGCCTGCCACGACTCGTCCGGGGCCACCGGCACCAGGTCCGGCTCTGGGAAGTACCGGTAGTCGAAGGCCTCCTCCTTGGACCGCAGCCCGTGGGTGCGACCGGCCCCCTCGTCCCAGTGACGGGTCTCCTGGACGACCCTCTGGCCGGCCTCGAGGAGGGCCACCTGCCGGGCGGTCTCGTGCTCCACCGCCCGGGCCAGCGAACGCAGGGAGTTCAGGTTCTTCACCTCGCAGCGGGTCCCGAGGACCTCCGACCCCGTCCGGCGAACCGAGACGTTGGCATCGACCCGCAGCGACCCCTCCTCCAGCTTGCCGTCGGAGGCGCCGGTGGCAATCAGGATGCCCCGCAGTTCGTCGACATAGGAGCGGGCCTGGTCGGCGGAGGCGATGTCGGGCGCGGAGACGATCTCGACCAGGGGGACGCCAGCCCGGTTGTAGTCGACCAGGGAGTGCGTCGCCTCGTGGATACGCCCGCCGCCGCCCACGTGGGTGGTCTTGCCCGTGTCCTCCTCGAGGTGGGCCCGCACGATCCCGACCCGGGCGCCGTCGGGCAGCTCCAGCCAACCGCCGACGACGATCGGCTCGTCGTACTGGCTGATCTGGTAGTCCTTGGGCATGTCCGGGTAGAAGTAGTTCTTCCGGTGGAAGATCGATGGCCGGACCTCGCCGTGGAGCGCCGCGCCGATGCGCATGGCGAACTCGACCGCCCTGGCGTTCACCACGGGCAGGGAGCCGGGAAGGCCCAGACACACCGGGCAGACGCTGGTGTTGGGCTCCTGGCCGAAAGCGTTGGGACAGGAGCAGAACAGCTTGGTGGCGGTGCTGAGCTCGCAGTGGACCTCGAGGCCCACCACCGTCTCCCATCCTGGCGGGGGGCCCGTCTCGGGCCGGGTGGCGGTCACGGTGCCAGCGCCTCCAGGGCCGCGCCCACCCGCACCATCGTCGGCTCGCCGAGGGGCGGGGCCAGCACCTGGACCCCGACGGGAAGGCCGTCCTCGCCGGTGCCGAAGGGAACCGAGAGGGCCGGTTGGCCGGCCAGGCTGGAGGGGACGGTGCACACGTCGGACAGGTACATGGCCAGGGGGTCGGCGACCTTGGCCCCCAGGGGGAAGGCGGTCGTCGGCGCCGTCGGGGCCAGCAGGGCGTCGAAACGCTCGTAGGCGGCGGCGAACGACCGGATGATGAGGGTGCGCACCCGCTGGGCCTGGCCGTAGTAGGCGTCGTAGTAGCCGGCCGACAGGGCGAAGGTCCCGAGCATGATGCGCCGCTTCACCTCGGGGCCGAGCCCGGCGGTGCGGGTGGCCCCGTACATGGCGGTGACGTCCGGGGCGTCCACGCGCAGGCCGTACCGGACGCCGTCGTAGCGGGCCAGATTCGAGGAGGCCTCGGCCGAGGCCAGGAGGTAGTAGGCGGGAAGGGCCCAGGAGGCCGCCGACACCGACACCTCCTCCACCTTGGCACCAGCACCGGCCAGGGCGTCAGCCGCCTCGGCCAACCGGGCGGAGACGTCGGGCGCCAGGCCCTCCACGCCGGCCAACTCCCGGACCACCCCGACGCGCAGGCCCTCGGGGCCCGCCGCCAGGGCCGGCCCCAGCGTCGGGGCCGCCCGGTCGAGGCTGGTCGAGTCGGCCGGATCGTGGCCCCCGATCACCTCCAGGAGGGCGGCGGCGTCCGCCACGGTGGTCGCCAGGGGGCCCACCTGGTCCAGCGAGCTGGCGAAGGCCACCAGCCCATAGCGGGAGACGGCGCCATAGGTGGGCTTGACCCCCACCACGCCGC
>DASQQH010000229.1:0-5206 GCA_035643555.1 Acidimicrobiales bacterium
CTCCCCGGCGATGACCCCGTAGATCCCGGTCACCAGGGCGACCACCCCGAGCGCCACGCCGGGCAGGTCCACCCGCCGGCCCTCGGGATCGGCGCTCTCGGGGAGGATGGCCGCGGCCGAGCCCAGGGCCAGGAGACCGAAGCCCAGGTTGAACCAGAACACGGCCCGCCAGCTGGAGAAGCCGGCGAGGGCGCCGCCGATGACCGGCCCCATGGCCAGGGCCAGCCCCGAGACGGCGGCCCAGACGCCGAGGGCCCGGGCCCGCTCCTGGCGGTCCGTGTAGAGCTGGCGGATCATCGACAGGGTCCCGGGCTCGGAGGCCGCCGCCCCCACCCCCATGACGATCCGGCCCGCCAGGAGCACGTTGACGTCAGGGGCCAGGGCGGCGATGGCCGAGCCGGCGCAGAAGACGGCCACCCCGCCGAGCATGATCCGCTTCCGCCCGAACATGTCGCCGAAGGTACCGAAGGTGAGCATGAGCGCGGCGAAGGTCAGGGCGTAGGCGTTGACCACCCACTGGAGGGCGCTGACCCCGGCGGAGAGGTCCGACTGGATGCCGGCCAGGATGACGCTGACGATGGTGTTGTCGAGGAAGGTCAGGAACAGGATGGTGGTGAGGATGGCGAGGGTCGCCCGTCCCCGTGTCCGCTCCAAGGTCCTCACCGCGGTCCTCCCTGCTCAGCGACCGTCCGGGCGCCCCACCGCTGGTGTCACCGGCCCGGGCCGTAACCAGGCTGTCATAACCATACCCGCGGGTAACTAGTCATCATCACACCGCGGTGAGCCTGGTGCGCATGAAGTAGACGGCGTAGGGATAGTAGATCGTCATCGTGTAGAAGAGCTCGGGCCCGTCGTTCCAGGCCGGGGTGAGGAACGGGGCGTAGCAGGAGGGCCAGCGGTGGCCGGTGGCGATGGTCACCGGGTCCCCCCAGGGGCCGGTGAGGTGGCGGGCCGCCCGCACCACCAGCCGGTCCTCGTGGACGATCTGGTGGGTCATCAGCCAGGCCCGGTAGTGGCTGTTCCACTGGACCGAGAGCTCCCCCACGGGCGCGGGGACCATGGTCGCCGCCGCCTGCTCCTGGCCCTGCCACCGCCGGCCGTCCCAGTACTCGTAGGCGTCGAGGTTCACCATGTCCTGGGCCCGGACCCGGGCCAGGGACACCGAGCCCAGCCGCCCGGCCGGGACGCCGAACAGGTAGACGAAGGGGTCCACCCCGACCATGGCCACCTGGCCGAACCGGCTGTTCCCCGGCCACACGGCGGCGGGGGGGATGACCCAGTGCTCACCGTCGTCGTCCGAGTAGGCCAGGCCCGAGTAGTTGAGCGTCCACTCGATGTTGGACACGAAGTGGTTGACCGACATGTAGTGCAGGACCATGCGCCGACCCAGGGAGATGCCGTAGGTGGGGATGACGGTGGTGTCCCCCGGCGCCTTCTCCGAGTAGAGCAGCTGCTTGGCGTGGCCGGGCCGGTTGGTCACGAAGCCCTCGATCCCCAGGGTGGCGGGGGGCCGGCGGGTGCGGGTCAGCCAGGCGAGGCTGTTGCTCCGCCAGTCCGACGGCGGCTGGGCGAGGAAGGGATAGGTGGACGACGGCCCGAAGGTGTCCCCGAACCCCAGGTAGATGCGGCCCTGGTGCTCGAACATGTGGCCGAGGTCGGCCCCGTAGACATACCACCGCTGTCCCGTGGCGACGGGTCCGCCGACCCCGATCATCCGGTTGACCAGGGTGGTGCGCTCGGCCCGGAGCCGGGGGAGGGGCGCGTCGATCTCCCCGGCCGGACCCGGCCCGGCCCGCAGCACGCCGGGCTGGATCAGGGCCTGGGGATGGCGGGGGGCGGCGAGGGCCCCCCGGGCCAGCTCCTGGCCCAGCCCGGCCGCCACGAGCCCCAGGCCACCGGCCACCAGGAGCTGGCGCCGGCTGATGGGCCGTCGTGGACTGGTGGCCGGTTCCTCCTCGCTCGTGGTCATGTCGGCCCTCCCCGGGGCGTCCCGGGGCCGGTCGTGGTCCCTCGCCCGGCAACGGCGGGACCAGGGCCGCCTCGGGGCGGGTGGGGGAGGGGATCCCAGGGGGGCGGCACGGTCAGGGCTGCGCCAGCTCCTCGAGCGGGGGACAGGTGCAGACCAGGTGGCGGTCACCGTGGGCGTTGTCGATGCGGGCCACCGGCGCCCAGTAGGGGTGCTCCCCGCCCTTGGTCGTCAGCCAGGCGCCCTGGGCCCGGGAGTAGGGCCGGTCCCAGGTGTCCCCGCTGATCGCGGCGACCGTGTGGGGGGCGTGGCGCAGGGGGGTGTCCTCGGCTGCCACCAGCCCCTCCTCCACGGCGGCGATCTCTCCCCGGATGGCGATCATCGCCTCGCAGAACCGGTCCAGCTCGGCCTTGGGCTCGGACTCGGTGGGTTCCACCATGAGGGTGCCGGGCACCGGGAAGGACATGGTCGGGGCGTGGAAGCCGGCGTCGATCAACCGCTTGGCGACGTCCTCGGCGGTGATCCCCGTTCGGTGGGTCGTGGGCCGCAGGTCGAGGATGCACTCGTGGGCCACGTAGCCACCCCGTCCCGTGTACAGCACCGGGTAGTGGTCAGCCAGGCGGTGGGCGAGGTAGTTGGCGGCCAGCACCGCCCCACCGGTGGCCGCGGTGAGCCCCTCGGCCCCCATCAGGCGCAGGTAGGCCCAGGTCACCGGGAGGACGCCGGGCGAGCCGAAGGGGGCCTCGGACACCGCGCCGCCCGATGCCGACGGTCGGGCCTCGGGCTGGGTCCGGCTGCCGGGCAGGAAGGACGCCAGGTGGGCCTTGACGCCGATCGGCCCCACCCCGGGCCCACCTCCGCCGTGGGGGATGCAGAAGGTCTTGTGGAGGTTGAAGTGGGAGACGTCCCCGCCGATCTCGGCCAGACGGACCACCCCCACCAGGGCGTTCAGGTTGGCGCCGTCGATGTACACCTGGCCCCCGGCCTGGTGCACGGTGGCGCACACCTGCTGCACCGCCTCCTCGTAGACACCGTGGGTGGACGGGTAGGTGAGCATGATCGCCGCCAGGTCGTCCCCGTGGGTGGCCACCTTGGCCTCCAGGTCGTCGAGGGCCACGTTGCCCGCCTCGTCGCAGGCGACCGGGACCACCCGCAACCCGGCCATGATGGCGCTGGCCGCGTTGGTGCCGTGGGCGGACACCGGGATGAGGCAGACCCTGCGGTGGCCCTGGCCCCGGTCCTGGTGGTAGGCGCGGATCGCCAGCAGCCCGGCGAACTCCCCCTGGGAGCCGGCGTTGGGCTGGAGGGAGACCGCGTCGTAGCCGGACAGCTCCGCCAGCCACCGCTCCAGGTCGGCGATCATGGCCAGGTAGCCCTCGGCCTGGTCCAGGGGGGCGAAGGGGTGGATCCCGGTGAACCCCGGCCAGGTGACCGGGGTCAGCTCCACGGCGGCGTTGAGTTTCATGGTGCAGGAACCGAGGGGGATCATGCTGCGGTCCAGCGCAAGGTCCTTGTCCGCCAGGGCCCGCAGGTATCTGAGCATCGCCGTCTCCGAGCGGTGCCGATGGAACACGGGATGGGCCAGGTACTCGGAGGTGCGCACGCTGGCGGGCGGCACCCCGTCGGGGGCGGTGTGGTCGAGGGTCGCCACCTCCAGGCCGGTCACCCCGAAGGCCTCCCACACCGTCGCCACCACCTCCGGGGTGGTGGTCTCGTCCAGGCTGACGCCCAGGGTGGCCTCGTCGACCGGGCGCAGGTTGACCCCCCGGTCCCGGGCCGCCTGGGCGACGGCGGCCGCCCGCCCGTCGGCGGGGCGCACGGTGAGGGTGTCGAAGAACGCGCCGGTGACCACCTCGTGGCCGCCCCGTCGCAGGCCCTCGGCCAGCACGGCCGTGAGCCGATGGACCCGCTCGGCCATGGCCCGCAGGCCCTCGGGGCCGTGCCAGGCGGCGTACAGCCCCGCCACCGTGGCCAGGAGGGCCTGGGCCGTGCAGATGTTGCTGGTGGCCCGTTCCCGGCGGATGTGCTGCTCGCGGGTCTGGAGGGAGAGGCGGAGGGCGGGGCGTCCCTCAGCGTCCACCGAGACCCCCACCAGGCGGCCCGGCAGGGAGCGGCTGTGGTCGGACCGGGTGGCCATGTAGGCGGCGTGGGGGCCCCCGTACCACAGGGGCACGCCGAAGCGCTGTGCGCTGCCCACGGCGATGTCGGCACCGAGCTCACCCGGGGGGACGAGCAGGCAGGTGGCCAGCAGGTCGGCGGCGGCCACCACCAGCGCCCCCGACCGGTGGGCCACCTCGGCCACCCCGGCCAGGTCGGGGATCTCCCCGTCGGTGCCCGGGTACTGGACCAACACCCCGAACGCGTCCGCGTCGGCGAGGTCGGTGCTCGGGTCGCCCACGGCGACGGTGAGGTCCAGGGCGGCCGCCCGGGTGGCCACCACCTCGATGGTCTGGGGATGGCAGGCGGCGTCGACCAGGAAGACCTGCCCGGTCCTGGTGAGGCGTCGGCACATGGTCAGCGCCTCGGCGGCGGCGGTGGCCTCGTCGAGCAGGGAGGCGTTGGCCACGGGCAGGCCGGTCAGGTCGGCCACCACCGTCTGGAAGTTGAGGAGGGCCTCCAGGCGACCCTGGCTGATCTCGGGCTGGTAGGGGGTGTAGGCGGTGTACCAGGCCGGGTTCTCCAGCACGTTGCGCTGGATCACCGGGGGGGTGAAGGTCCCCGAGTAGCCCATCCCGATGAGGGAGGTGAGCGGGCGGTTGCGAGCCGCCAGGGCCCGGAGCTCCTCCAGCACGGCGGCCTCGCCGACCGGCGGGGGCAGCGTCAGTGGCCGTCCGGTGCGGATGGCCCCGGGGAGGGCGGCGTCAAGGAGCTGGTCCAGGCTGGTGTGGCCCCAGGCGGCCAGCATGTCGCCCTGGTCGGCGGGCGAGGTCCCGACGTGGCGACCGGCGAAGCCGTCCCGGTCGTCGAGCTCGGCGAGGCGGCGCAGGTGGGTGGGCATGGCGTGTGTCCTCTGCTGGGTCCACGGGCGCGGCGGGCACCCTTGCCGTCCCCCTCTGTCCTTGCACCTGAGAGCTTCACCGGGCACGCCGGCTTGTCCCTTCGGTGAGCGGTCGTGGGCCGCTCTCTCCAGAGCCAGCCTCCCACCTGCTGTCCGTTTGCCTGAGAGGTTCCGGGGAGGTTGCCCCTTCGGCGCCCTGCGCTGGCTGCGCGGAGTCTCTCCCGGCCGGCGTGTCCAGCTGC